>JBEGLK010000377.1:0-2609 GCA_041183605.1 Pseudomonadota bacterium | reverse complement strand
TCTTTGATTTTGGCCGACCGGCCAGCGTCAAGCTGGCCGTGCTGGTGGATCGCGGTGGCCGCGAGCTGCCGATCCAGGCCGACCTGTGCAGTGCGCGCAGCCATCTGCCGGCGGCTCAATCGCTGGCGCTGGCTCGCCATGAGGACGGCCGCTTCAGTTTTAACGTGAAAGGCATCTAGTGGTCCGTTGCACCAAAATCGACACATGAAATCGCGTCTTTTTCCGCCATGCGTCGTTGCTCGTCGTTGCCATAGCTACGGCTATGGCGCCTTCTCTCGCCTAGCCTGGCGAAAAAATCCATCAATTTCATTTTGTATCTCTTTTGATGAAACGGACCACTAGCCATGCTCTACAAGCGCAACCCGCAGCTCAACAAGAACGGTGAGCTGATCCACTTGCTCTCGACCGAGGGCCTGCCGAAAAGCATCCTGACCCAGGTGCTTGACACCGCCGCCAACTTTGTCTCGGTGAGCCATCGCGAGGTCAAAAAAGTACCCTTGCTGCGTGGCAAAAGTGTATTCAACCTGTTTTTCGAGAACTCCACGCGTACCCGCACTACCTTCGAGATCGCCGCCAAGCGCCTGAGCGCCGACGTGATCAACCTCGACATTGCAAAATCGTCTGCCGCCAAGGGTGAGTCGCTGCTCGACACCATTGCCAACCTGAGCGCCATGGCCGCCGATATTTTTGTGGTGCGTCACAGCGAATCGGGTGCGCCCTACCTGATCGCCCAGCATGTGGCCCCGCATGTGCATGTGGTCAACGCCGGTGATGGCCGCCATGCCCACCCGACCCAGGGCCTGCTCGACATGTATACGATCCGTCACTACAAGGGCGACTTTGCCAACCTGACGGTGGCCATCGTGGGTGACGTGCTGCATTCGCGCGTGGCGCGCTCCGATATCCACGCCCTCACCACGCTGGGCTGTGCCGAGGTTCGCGTGGTCGGCCCCCGGACTCTGGTGCCCTCCGATATGGCACAAATGGGTGTGCGGGTCTGCCATACGCTCGAAGAAGGCATCAAGGACGCTGATGTGGTGATCATGTTGCGCCTGCAAAACGAGCGCATGAGCGGCGCCTTGCTGCCGTCGAGTCAGGAGTTTTTCAAGAGTTTTGGCCTGACACCCACCAAGCTGCAGTTGGCCAAGCCGGATGCCATCGTGATGCACCCGGGGCCGATCAACCGTGGCGTGGAAATTGATTCGGCGGTGGTGGATGGGCGCCAAAGCGTGATCCTGCCGCAGGTGACCTTTGGCATCGCTGTGCGTATGGCTGTGATGAGCTGAGCATCGTGGCCGGCAACGAGGCCTGAACTTTTTTCGAGATCAAAAGATGAACAAGCAAACACGTGTGCTCATTCAGGGTGGCCGGGTCATCGACCCTGCCAGTAGTCTTGACGCGATAGCCGATGTCGCGCTGGCCCATGGTGCGGTTCTCGCCATTCAAAACATCCCCTCCGATTTTCAGGCCGATATCACGATTCCCGCAGCGGGCTGCCTGGTCTTGCCGGGTCTGGTGGATCTGGCGGTGCGCCTGCGTGAGCCAGGTAATGAACACGCCCGTATGCTCGAGTCCGAGATGGCCGCGGCCATGGCGGGTGGGGTGACCAGTCTGGTCTGTCAGCCTGACACCGACCCGGTGCTGGACGAGCCCGGCTTGGTCGAAATGCTGCGTTTTCGTGCTGAAAAACTCGAGCAGGCAAGGGTCTATCCCTTGGGTGCGCTGACACGCAATCTCAAGGGTGAAATCCTGACCGAGATGACGATGCTGACGGATGCCGGCTGTGTCGCCTTCAGCCAGGCCGAGGTAATGCTCGGCAATACCCAAGTGTTGCAACGCGCTCTTCAGTACGCCACCACTTTTGGTTACGCCGTGTGGCTGCGGCCGCAAGACTTTTATCTGGGGCAGGGGGTGGCAGCCAGCGGTCCGTTGGCCACCCGTATGGGTCTCAGCGGGGTGCCGGTGATGGCAGAAACCATTGCCATACACACCATTTTTGAGCTGATGCGCGCCACCGGGGCTCGCGTGCACCTGTGCCGCATCAGCAGTGCCGCCGGCGTGGCTCTCGTGCGCCAGGCCAAGGCTGACGGGCTGAAGGTGAGTTGCGACGTCAGCATCAATTCGCTGCACCTGACCGATGCCGACATGGGCTTCTTCGATAGCCGTGCCCGGCTGAATCCTCCGCTGCGCCAGCAGCGAGACCGAGATGCGCTGCGTGAGGGCCTGCTGGATGGCACCATTGATGCGCTGGTGTCCGACCATACCCCGGTGGATGAGGATGACAAAGCTTTGCCGTTTGCCGAAAGCGAACCCGGTGCCACCGGGCTGGAACTGCTTTTGAGCCTTGCCTACAAATGGCATCGGGACAACGGTGTACCCCTGCAGCGCGCGCTGCAAGTCGTCACTGAGGGTCCGGCCAAGGTACTGGGCGCGGCCTTGGGCCCGCGTTTGGGCCGCACCGGGCGCTTGCAGGTGGGTGGTTTGGCCGATGTCTGTGTGTTCGACCCGCAAGTCGATTGGACGGTGCAAGCCGACGCGCTCGTCAGCCAGGGCAAACACACGCCGTTCTCCAGCTACGAGTTGCCTGGACATGTACGCTGCACGCTGGT
>JBEGLK010000376.1:0-2627 GCA_041183605.1 Pseudomonadota bacterium | reverse complement strand
TTCGTCCCAATTCAGCCAGCGGTTGCCGTCCTCTGTGATACGCCGCCAGGATCCCAGATGAACCTCGTAAATGCTCACCGGGGCGTCCAGCGCGTTGGCCGCCTGCCGCTGGCTAGAAGGCGTGACCTTGGCGGGCAGTTGTCGTACCACGCTGGCCGTGGCCGGTCGCAGTTCGGCTTGCAATGCGTAGGGGTCAGATCGCGCGGACAACACCTCGCCGCTTTGGGTGCGGACCTCGAACTTGTACAGGGAGCCCGCTTTGACGCCGGGCAAAAACAACTCCCACACACCACATTCGCGGCGCAGGCGCATGGGATGACGACGGCCATCCCAAAAGTTGAAATCGCCGATCACGCTGACGCGCGAGGCGTTTGGCGCCCAGACGGCAAAGCGTGTACCGGCCACCCCCAGCATGGTGTCCGGATGGCCGCCCAGCACTTCAAACGGGCGCAGATGGGTGCCTTCGCCGAGCAACCAGACATCCATGTCGCCGAGCACCATCGGAAAACGGTAGGGGTCCTCCAGCAGGCTGTTGTGGCCGTCGGCCCATAACACCTGCAACCGATAACTTTCCGATGGGGCCGCCTTGATCTGACCTTCAAAAAAACCGCTGGCACGTTCCTTGAGAGTGCCTAGGCTGACATCATCGGCATTGACCACCGTGACCTGCGTGGCATGGGGCAAAAAACAGCGCACCGAGGTTTTTCCGGTACCAAGCGCATGAGGCCCCAACACGGAAAACGGGTCGCCGTGGCTGGCGTGGCAGATCGACTCAACGGCGTGGGGGTGCAACATGGCAGGCAGTTCTTTGGTAAGGCGATGGGCCCGAGTAGGTCTCAACTGGCGCCGGGCGCGACGTGCCAGATGTCCCGAGCGTACTCGCCAATCGTGCGGTCGGATGAAAACACTCCCATGCCGGCCACGTTGCGTATGGCGCGCTGGCTCCACAAGGCAGGCTGACTGTAGAGCGCGTCCACCTGTGATTGGGTGGTCACATACGAGGCGTAGTCGGCCAGCAGCATGTAGTGGTCGCCGCCCCACACCAGCGAGTTGATCAGCGCGCGGTAACGCTCGGGCTCGTCCGGCGAGAACTGACCCTCACCGATGGCGTCAAGCACGGCTTTGAGTGCTGGGTTGCTTTCGTAGAAGTTCAGCGGATGGTAGCCCTCGACACGAAGCTGACGTACTTCCGGTGTTTTCAAGCCGAAGATGAAAATATTCTCATCTCCCACCTGCTGCCGGATTTCAATGTTCGCGCCATCATCGGTGCCGATGGTCGCGAGTTTCATGTTGCCGGTGCCCGAGGCTTCGGTGCCGGCGGTCGAGATCTGCTCGGACAAGTCCGCGCCGGGCATGATGATTTCAGCCACCGAGACACCGTAGTTGGGAATGAAGACCAATTTGAGCTTGTCGCCCACCCGGGGGTCGTTGTTGATAGTCAGGCCGACATCGTGAATCAGGCGGATGATGGACTTGGCAGCGAAATAACTAGACGCGGCCTTGCCAGCAAAAATCACGGTGCGCGGTACCCAGGGTGCCTCCGGGTTGGCCAGAATAGCCTGGTAACGACCGACCACATGGAGCAGGTTGAGCAATTGGCGCTTGTACTCATGGATGCGTTTGACCTGCACGTCAAACAGGCTGTCCGGGCTCACCTGAATGCCCGTGGTGTTGGCAATGTACTGGGTCAGACGCACTTTGTTGGCACGTTTGATGGCCATGAACTTCTCAGTGAACGCGGAGTCGCTCAGCTTGCTCTCAAGGCGCCTTAACTGGGTCAGGTCGAGCCGCCAGGTTATGCCCAGGGTGTCGTCGAGCAGTGCGGACAGACCCGGGTTGGCCTGTGCCAGCCAGCGCCGCGGGGTGACACCGTTGGTCATGTTGGTGAAGCGCTTGGGCCACAAGGCCGCAAAGTCGGCGAATATGGTGTGTACCAGCAGTTCCGAGTGCAGCGCCGAGACGCCGTTGACCTGGTGGCTGCCGACCACCGACAAGTGAGCCATGCGGACCCGCCGCTCACCCTCTTCGTCGATCAATGACAAGCGCTTCAGAAACTCATGGTCGCCCGGTCTGAAGCGCGCCGCCAGATCCAAGAATTCCTTGTTGATGCGGAAAATGATTTCCAGGTGCCGCGGCAGCACATGCTGCATCAGTGCCACCGGCCAGGTTTCCAGGGCTTCCGGCATCAGGGTGTGGTTGGTGTACGAGAAAGTCTTGCCACACAGGGCCCAGGCCCGGTCCCAGTCAAAAGCGTGTTCATCGCACAAAATGCGCATCAACTCGGCCACGCCTATGGCGGGATGGGTGTCGTTAAGGTGAATGGCGACATGCTCGGCCAGGTTGTCCAGCGAGGGGTGTTCCTCCAGATGGCGTTTCACCAGATCCTGCATGGACGCGGCAACAAAGAAATACTCCTGCTTGAGGCGCAATTCACGACCCGCCGGTGTGCTGTCGTTGGGGTACAGCACCCAAGAGATGTTTTCGTATTCGTTTTTGGCGAAGGCAGCACGCGCATAGTCGCCGGTGTTGAACGCGCCCAGGTCAATGTGATCGGGTGCCACTGCTTTCCACAAGCGCAGCGTGCTGACTTTTTCAGTGCCATGGCCCGGTACCACCATGTCATAGGC
>JBEGLK010000375.1:0-2791 GCA_041183605.1 Pseudomonadota bacterium | reverse complement strand
GGCCGGATGACGTCACCTGCATCGTTGGTGAGCAGCTTGCTGGACTTGACCGTGAGGGTGGCGTTGAGCCAGGGTTTGCCTGCTTTGGTGGCCAGGGTTCTGAGCTTGCGTGGCAACTGGTGCGCTTCGGGGCGCGGAATGATCGGATACCAGACGGCGTAGGTGCCGGTAGAAAACCGGGTCAGCGCATCGGCCACCATGTCGACCACGCGGTTGTAGTCGTGCTTGATTTCATAACTGGGGTCGCATAACACCAGGGCGCGTCGCGATGGTGGCGGCAGGAATTTTTTGATGCCCTCAAAACCATCCTCGCGCAACACGGTCACTTGCCGTCCCACCTCGAGTTGTGCAATATTGGAGGACAGGGTTTTGGTGTCGGTGGGGTGAATTTCAAATAACTTGAGCTTGTCGCGCTCACGCAGCAGGCGCTGGATGATGAACGGTGAGCCGGGGTACACCTTGTGGCTGCCCGGCGTGTTGAAGCTGGCCACCATGTCGAGGTAGTCTTGCAGCGCGGGTGTTGGCGTGATGCCGGCGAGTTTCTCGATCAGGCGCAAATAACCTTCGCCGGCTTCGCCGCTGGTGCTGGCGTAATCGCCATCCAGGCGGTACAAGCCGGCTCCGGCATGGGTGTCGAATGCCATCAAGGCCGTGTCCTTGAGCGCCATGTGGCGCAGGATGGCCAGCAGCGTGGTGTGCTTGAGAACATCGGCATGGTTGCCGGCATGAAAGGCGTGGCGATAACTGAACATGAGGGGGATGTTAACCGCAGCGCCCGGTATTTTGTATAATGCCCGGCTTCGTAGCGTTTTTGTGGCTCCGCGACGAAGCATGACACCCTACCTAAGAGATTCCCGTCAGAGGAACGCCGACCGTAGAAAAGAGCCCGCCAAACCCTTCTTTAATAAAGAGAAATCTCATGTCAACTTTCAGCGCAAAACCCGCTGAGGTCGTGCACGAGTGGATTGACGCGACCGACAAGGTCCTCGGACGAGTAGCCAGCGAAGTTGCTCTCCGTTTGCGCGGCAAACACAAGGCCATTTACACGCCTCACGTCGATACCGGCGACTTCATCATCGTTACCAACGCGGCCCAGCTGCGCGTGACCGGTGCCAAGTCCCTGGACAAGGTCTACTACAGCCACTCCGGTTATCCGGGCGGCATCAGTTCCACCAACTTCCGTGACATGCAAGCCAAATTCCCTGGCCGCGCTTTGGAAAAAGCCGTCAAGGGCATGCTGCCTAAAGGCCCGCTGGGCTACGCCATGATCAAGAAGCTCAAGGTGTACGGTGGTGCAGAGCACCCGCACACTGCCCAGCAACCCAAAGTGTTGGAAATCTAAGGAGCTCTCATGATTGGTGAATGGAACAATGGTACCGGCCGTCGCAAATCCAGCGTCGCTCGTGTTTTCCTGAAAAAAGGCTCAGGCCAAATCGTCGTCAACGGCAAGGACATTCAAAAGTTCTTTGGCCGTGAAACTTCGATCATGATCTGCAAGCAGCCCCTGATGCTGACCAACCACGCTGAAACCTTTGACATCATGGTCAATGTGGCTGGTGGCGGTGAGTCTGGCCAGGCTGGTGCAGTGCGCCACGGCATCACCCGCGCCCTGATCGATTACGACGCAACGCTCAAGTCCGAACTGAGCAAAGCCGGTTTCGTGACCCGCGATGCGCGTGAAGTCGAGCGTAAGAAGGTCGGTTTGCACGGTGCACGCCGTCGCAAGCAGTTCAGCAAGCGTTAATTCTCGCTGTCTGTCAAAAACCGCCTGGACGCGAGTTCTGGCGGTTTTTGCATTTTTGGCCCAAAAACCCACACTCAAATGAGCGGCAAATCAGGATCAGGATAAAACTTGATCAAATTACTGTACCATTTGACGAACTGAAATTTACGGAGAAATTCATGAGCGCTGTTGCCGAAGACATTCAAACCGAGATGCCTGCCCCGATTCTGTTTACCGACAGTGCGGCCGCCAAAGTGGCTGATCTGATTGCCGAAGAAGGCAATCCCGATCTGAAACTGCGCGTCTTTGTGCAGGGCGGCGGTTGCTCGGGCTTTCAGTACGGGTTCACTTTTGATGAAATCACCAATGATGACGACACCACCATGACCAAAAATGGGGTGTCTTTGTTGATCGACGCCATGAGTTACCAGTATCTGGTGGGTGCAGAGATCGACTACAAGGAAGACCTGCAGGGCGCACAGTTCGTGATCAAGAACCCGAATGCCACCACCACCTGTGGTAGGGTAGAGCGCACCCAAAACACGGGCACCTCGGGTGCCCGTGATGCTTTGCAGGCTCAACGCTTCGCGCCGGATCATCTTGCGGGCCAGCCAGGCAAAGGCGGTGGCTTCCACCTGCTGTGCAGGCAAGCCGTGCTCGTCCGAGCGTGTCACCCCAACTTCGGGCAGCAGCGCTTGCAGGCGTGTCATCAGATGGGTGTTGAAGGCACCGCCACCGCAAACAATCAGCCGTTGACTGTCAAATCCATAATTCCTGAAACTGTCGGCACAGGCTCTTGCCGTCAATTCGGTCAATGTGGCCTGCACATCCACCGGCGCCAGCCCGGTAAAGCCGCTGAGTTGCTGCTCCAGCCAATCCGGACTGAACAAATCGCGTCCCGTGCTTTTCGGCGGCGTCAAAGCAAAAAAGGGCGCTGTCAGCATGCGTTCGAGCAAATCAGCCTGCACATGGCCAGTGGCTGCCCAGGCGCCACCCGCATCAAAGGGCAAACCGCGATGACGTAGACACCAGGCATCCATGAGGGCGTTGCCAGGGCCGCAATCAAAA
>JBEGLK010000374.1:0-3747 GCA_041183605.1 Pseudomonadota bacterium | reverse complement strand
CTTTGTACGCCTGTTTGCTCGCACAAGCATGGAATGTGTTGGGCGGCTTTGGCGGGCAGTTTTCATTTGGCCATGCATTGTTTTTTGGCGTGGGGGCGTACATTCAAGTCATCGCGCAAGTGCAAGGCGGCTGGAACCCTTGGCTCGCATTGCCTGTGGCGATGTTGGTGAGTGCTGCGGTGGGTGCTTTTGTCGGCGCTTTGTCGTTTCGCTACGGTTTGAAAGGCTCTTACTTTGCACTGGTGACCTTGGCATTCGCAGAAGTATTTCGCATTTTGGCTTTGTCGGTGTCGAACTGGGATTGTTGCCTGAAGCGCTTCTGCAGGCCTTGCCGCTGCGCATTTTTGGCATCATGCAAAACGACACCCTGCTGGCCATCCCCTTCTTCACCTTGAGGGGTTTGATCCTGGAGCGCAGTGGCATGGCCGAGGACCTGCTCGACACCATTGGACAACTATTCGGCCCGCTGCGTGGCGGGTTGGCCTTTGCCGTGATTTTTGTCGGCGCGCTGTTGGCGGCGACCACTGGCGTGGTGGCAGCATCGGTTATCTCGATGGGGCTGATCTCCCTGCCGATCATGCTGCGCTACGGCTACGACCGGCGCGTCGCCTCGGGTGTCATTGCTGCCTCTGGCACCCTGGCGCAAATCATCCCGCCATCGCTGGTGTTGATCATTCTGGCCGATCAGTTGGGGAGGAGCGTGGGCGAGATGTACAAGGGCGCTTTCATCCCAGGCTTTGCGCTGACCGCCATGTATGTGGGTTATGTGGTGCTGCTGACTTTCATTCGCCCCAGCTGGGTACCGGCCCTGCCCGCGGAGGCACGGACCATTCGCGAAGATAACGGCAGTAGCGGCCTGCCTTCGCTAGGCATTCTGACCTTGCTGAGTGCTGGCCTTGCCATCACCCTCGGCCAGAATTACGCCCAATTCCTGAGTTGGTTCATAGGTGAATCGGTGCTGAACCCACCCACCGACGAAACCATCGTGGTCGCGCTGTGTGCGGGGGTCATATTGGCATTTGTCATTGCGCTGATCAACAAGGTCACCCGTCTGGGCTTGCTTTCACGCATGGCCGAGCGCGTTACCTTTGTGCTGATTCCGCCATTGCTGCTGATCTTCCTGGTGCTGGGTACGATCTTTCTGGGCGTGGCCACACCAACTGAAGGCGGTGCCATGGGCGCCATGGGTGCATTGCTGATGGCCTTGGCACGCAAACGCCTGGACATGTCGCTGATGAAGCAAGCGCTGAACACCACCGCCAAGCTGTCGAGTTTTGTGGTGTTCATTCTGGTTGGGTCCACCGTCTTCAGTCTGGTATTTCAAGGAGTGGATGGCTCCAAAGGCTTTTTGATTACGGTCAATTTGCTGATATTCTTTTTGGCTTTCTTCCTGGACTTCTTTGAGTTGTCATTCATCGTGGTGCCACTGCTGGCGCCTGTTGCCGAAAAAATGGGGATCGACCTGATCTGGTTTGGCGTGCTGCTGGGCGTGAACATGCAAACCTCTTTCATGCACCCGCCATTCGGTTTTGCACTGTTTTACCTGCGCAGCGTAGCGCCTGCCAAGGCCTACACCGACAAGCTGACCAAGAAACTGATTCAACCTGTGACGACCATGCAGATTTACTGGGGAGCTATTCCATTTGTGATCATCCAGATCGTCATGGTTGGTTTGATCATTGCCTTCCCTGGCATTGTGTCAAGCGGCCTGGACAAGGCCGAGGTCGTCGATCTGGACAAGGTTGGTGCAGACATGATGCGCAACATGTCAGACACCCCTTCTGAAGCTCAGGCACCAGCCATTGCAAGCGATGCGTCAGCGCCGAACACGCTCACCGCACCGGCGCCCGACGCCCCAGCAGATGACGATCCGATGAAAGCCCTGGAAGAGTCAATGAAAAAGAAATAATCCAGCCCGCTGCCGACACACCCGCTCTGGCGGGCCGGAGACAGCAGCGCAACCAACGTAAAAAAGCCCCGCAGTGCGGGGCTTTTTGCCTTCGATCATGCGAACTGAATCAGAGCTTGCGCGAGGCCATGAAGGAGTCGAACTTGGCTTCGGCGAAGCGGAACCAAAGCACTTGGTCGCGCTGGAAAGTACGCAGATCGGCATAAATCTTCTTCCACTCGGGGCTCTTGGCGTTGTTCGCTTCGAACACCTTCATGGATGCCTGGTAAGAGGCTTCCAGCACGTCGTTGGGGAACGGTAGCACCTTGGTCTTGGCAGCCACCAACTGTTTCAGTGCGGTAGGATTGAAGGCGTCGTATTTGGCCAGCATGTCGCCAGCGGCCATGGCACAAGCCGCCTCAAGAATTGCCTTGTTTTCTGCCGACAGGGCGTCAATCGCCTTTTGGTTGATATAGAAATCAACCTCAGGACCACCCTCCCACCAGCCGGGGTAATAGTAGAACGGCGCCACCTTGTTGAAGCCAAGCTTTTGGTCATCGTAAGGACCCACCCACTCGGCTGCATCGATTGTGCCTTTCTCAAGTGCCTGGTAAATTTCCCCACCAGGAATACTTTGCGGCACCGCACCAATACCTTGCATCACCTCACCGACCAGACCGACTTGATTTCTTTGCGGAACCAGCCACCCATTTGCACGCCAGTGTTACCACCAGCGAGGCTGGTCATACCATAGGCAGCATAGAGCTCGTTCATCAGCTTGCGGCCGTTGCCGTGCATCATCCAGGCCGTCATCTGACGCGCATTCAGGCCAAACGGAATCGCCGAACCCAGAGCAAATGCAGGATTCTTGCCATAAAAATAGTAGGGCACGGTGTGCGTCATCTCGACTGTGCCATTTTGTACACCATCCACAACACCAAAGGGTGGCATGAGCTCTCCACCAGCGTGCACAGAAATCTCAAATTTACCGCCAGACATGGCTTTGACGGCTTTAGCCATGACCTCTGCACCGCCATAGATGGTGTCGAGCGATTTGGGGAAGCTCGACGCCAGACGCCAGCGTACTGCCGCCTGTGCATGCACTGCAGGTGCCATACCCGCTGCCAATACGCCAGCAAGGCCAGCCTTCTTAATGACGGAACGACGATCCATTGATTCACTCCAAGAGTAGTTGATTGAACATTTCGCCATCCTGATGGGCATGGCGCTGACCGTTAAAAGTCGGACTTATTCTAGGGAGACAAGCCGTTCAAACGGGGTGGGTTTACCCTGAAGACGCGGCAATATCTTTAACGACTTTGAGATAAACCAAATCGCTCACGAATGGCCGATTCAATCCCAGTCGCATCCAGGCCCTCCATGGCCAATAACTTCACCGGGTCGCCATGCTCGATGAATACGTCGCGCAATCCCAGCTGCAACACGGGCCGGGTGATGCCTGCGGCAGCCAGGGCTTCGAGCACAGCACTTCCTGCGCCACCCATCACGGCACCCTCCTCCAGCGTGACCAGCGCCTCGTGGCTGGCGGCCACCTGCAGCAACAAATCGACATCGAGCGGTTTGGCCCAGCGCATGTTGATCACGGTGGCGTCAAGCGCCTGGGCGGCCTGCAACGCAGGATACAGCAGTGTGCCAAAAGCCAGGATGGCCACGCCTTGCCCGGTGCGGCGGATTTCACCTTTGCCAAAGGGCAAGGCATCAAGTGTGCAGGTCACCGTCACGCCCGCACCCGAACCACGCGGATAACGCACCGCCACCGGGGAATTCTGGGCATAGGCCGTGCTGAGCAGCTGACGGCACTCGTTTTCATCGGCGGGGCAGGCCACGCTGATATTCGG
>JBEGLK010000373.1:0-3200 GCA_041183605.1 Pseudomonadota bacterium | reverse complement strand
TCCACTTTCTGGTATTTCTTGGCATCGGTATAAACGGCCGGGCCGGTGAAGGTGGAATAGAAAGAAGATTCGCCGGGTGGCTTGTTGCCGTCGCGTACCAGTTGCAGGTACAGCTGCGGCGCCACCGCTGCGGCACCCACGTTGATCACTTCGTGTTTGACCGCAATGGCATAACTGCCACGGGTCAAAGTGTAGGTTTTGACCAGCTTGACGCCGCCCACTTCGGGGGACTCAAAACGCAGTTCAAGCGACTGGCTGCCATCCTTGAGGGCGCGCTCGCCCGGGGCCAGGGTCATGATCGACTTGTGGGTCGGCAATGCAGCGCCGCCGGCAGCGGCAATCAGGCCCGACTGGGCCAGGTAGGTGCGCTCATGGGATTCGTCCAGCAACACGACGTTGCGGCTCTTGTCGGCCATGTCGATGTGCTTGAGGAACTCGGCGCGCACCAGGGAACCACCTTCGGTGTCAAACGTGAGCTTGAGGACATCAGTCTTGGCCTCGATCCGCTCGCGGGCCACCACGGGCGCGCTGGCTGGCTGTGCCGCTGCGGGTGCGGTGCTGGCAATTTGGGCAGCGCTGACTGCTGGAGCAGCGACGGCAGGCACGCCAGTTGGCACACTGGCGGCGTTGGCGGGACCCTTGGGCTGCACCGCGGCAGTCGGGGGGCCTGGGAAAAAGGTGGGTTTGTGGCCGTTGTACACCTGCCATTGATCCCACAGCATGACCAGGGAAAAACCAAAAATCACCCACAAAATGGTGCGACGGATATCGTTCATGAGGACTTCTTTTGAATTGGTGCGACGGATATCGTTCATGAGGACTTCTTTTGAATGGAAGAGGGAATCAACCGGGTAAACAATGGGGACGAGGCCTGGGCAGGCTTCTCCGGGACGGGGTCGTGTCCGCCGTCACACCAGGGGTGGCAGCGTCCAAGGCGATGCAGCATGAGGTAGCCCCCTTTGACCGCACCAAAATTTTGTATGGCCTGCAGTGCATAAACCGAGCAAGTGGGCTCGAATCGGCATGACGACCCAAGCCATGGGCTCAAAAAGACCCGATAAGCCCTGATCAACAACATCAGCAGTCTGGCCATCAGGCAGCCACCGGTGTATGCATGACCTGTACCGACCGCGTGGCGCGGTCCAGCAACTGGTGAATTTCGGTGCGGGCTGCCAGCTTCAGTTCGTCCGAGGTCGCGCTGATGAATTGCACCCGGTCAAAACCACTGCGCAGCCGGACCACATAGGCGGCCTGCGGCAATTGCGCCTGGTAGAGCTGGCTCACGGCGTAGATCTGGCGTTTCAGGGTGTTGCGGGTCACGGCACGTTTGGCCCAGCGTTTGGGCACCATGGCACCGAGCCAGACCGCAGGCACTGCAAACAATGGCTTGACGTTCAAGTTCACCTGATCAGCGTCAAGCGCGACGGTGTGCAACGCAAAGTGCGGCGTACGCGCCAAAGTGGACCCTGCCAACACGGCTTGAAACTGGCGCCGACTTTTGAGTCGTTGCAAGGTGAGTCAAGCTTTGCGGCAAAAGTGAGCAGCCTGCGCCCGGCGCTAAATCAGACAGCCAGACGCTTGCGGCCTTTGGCGCGGCGCGCATTGATCACGGCACGACCGCCACGGGTCTTCATGCGCACCAGAAAGCCATGGGTACGGGCGCGACGAATCTTGGAGGGTTGGTAAGTGCGTTTATCTTGGAGGGTTGGTAAGTGCGTTTCATTTTTGGAAATCCTAAGAAGCTTCAGAGGCAAGCTGCCCCAGTTTGATTGAATATGCCCAGCGGCATCAACGTTAATTTAACCCGAACAGTTCAGGGAAACCGCAGATTATCGCAAACTTTTCAAGTAACGGTAAATCACGGGAAGACCCGTGGTGTGGATAAGTGTTTGATAAATTAGAATTGACAGCGACATAAATCAAAAATATCCACAGAAGCCAATCACATAATGACCGCGGGACAACCCCCCATACCCCTAGCCGCTGCAGATTCAAGCGGCGCTGATTTTTGGCAAGCCTGTATCGATCAGCTGGCACAAGAACTCCCGGAGCAACAGTTTCAGACCTGGATCAAACCTCTGTCGGCCCAAGTGGCAGACGACCTGAGCAAACTCACTATTTTTGTCGCCAATCGGTTCAAGATGGACTGGATCAGGGCGCAATACAGCCATCGTCTGGCACTGATCATGGAGCGCCTGACGGGGCAACCCGTCCAGATCGAATTGGCGCTGTCGCCGCGAGAGACCTCGATACGCAAGTCCGAACCCAAGGTGACCAGTGCCGCCGTGGCGGTGGATACCTTGGCCGAAGCCGATCAGTTTCGCCCCTCCGAGCCCTTGAAAAGCCGGCTCAACACGGCTCTGACGTTTGATGCACTGGTCGAAGGCAGCGCCAACCGCATGGCGCGTGCGGCGGCCATGCATGTGGCGGGCATGCCGGGCCACATGTACAACCCGCTGTTTATTTATGGCGGTGTGGGTCTGGGAAAAACCCACCTGATGCATGCCGTGGGCAACCAGTTGATGGCCGACCACCCCAATGCCAAGGTGCTCTACATCCATGCCGAGCAATTCGTGACCGATGTGGTGAAAGCCTACCAGCGCAAGGCTTTTGACGAATTCAAGGAGCGTTACCACTCGCTTGATCTGCTGCTGATCGACGACGTGCAGTTTTTTGCCAACAAGGAACGCACCCAGGAGGAGTTTTTTAACGCCTTTGAGGCCTTGCTGGCCAAAAAGTCGCACATTGTCATGACCAGCGATACCTATCCCAAGGGCCTGGCTGACATTCACGAGCGCCTGGTGTCGCGTTTTGACTCGGGTTTGACGGTGGCCATCGAACCGCCCGAACTCGAGATGCGGGTCGCCATCCTGATCAACAAGGCGCAGGCCGAGGGCATCGAAATGCCCGAAGAGGTGGCCTTTTTTGTGGCCAAGAATGTCCGCTCCAACGTGCGTGAGCTCGAAGGCGCCTTGCGCAAGATCCTGGCCTATTCGCGCTTCAACCAGAAAGAAATCTCGATTTTGCTGGCGCGCGAGGCGCTGCGCGACCTGCTCTCCATCCAGAATCGCCAGATTTCGGTGGAAAACATCCAAAAAACGGTGGCGGACTACTACAAGATCAAGATCGCCGACATGTATTCCAAGAAACGGCCCGCCAGCATCGCCCGGCCGCGTCAGATTGCCATGTACCTGGCCAAG
>JBEGLK010000372.1:690-3379 GCA_041183605.1 Pseudomonadota bacterium | reverse complement strand
GTTCAGCGGTTGGTCCGAGGCCACCATGGCCGCCATGATCGAACCAATGCTGGTGCCCCCCACAAAGTCGACCACCAGGCCGCGCTCCTGCATGGCCCGGTAAAGCCCGAGGTGCGCCAAGCCCCTGGCCCCACCTCCGGCCAGCACCAGACCCACCGCGGTGCGGCTTTGAATACGCGCGAGCCGAGCCATGTCGCTGTCGAGCGTCGGGCGCACATGCACATGGTCAGTCACCGGACGCCGCGCCAGCCATTCACGGGTGCCTTTGGGGCAACGCACCGCAGCATCGTGCAACAAAACCAAAATCTGCGCCGCGTCGCTCCGCCCTTCCCTCTGCATCAGGCAGGCGGTTTCAGTCTCGTGCAACACCGGGGCTTGACTGGTATTGGCCAGCAAAAGGATCTCGTCGCTGTGACGGCTGCAGCGCTGACTCCAGGCGCTGGCATCGGCATCCCCCACCAGCAGCACAAAGTCGTGTGTCAATTCCAGTTGGTCCAGGTACATGGCAATACGACAATTGGCGGCGGTGTCGGTCAGCACACAACGCGCCAGGCCTGGCTGTTCCAGGGCCGCATCCACACTGGCGGCGTCCACCAGGCCAACCTTGCCCATGTGACCCAACTGCCTGGCCAGGCGTTGTGCAAAATCGGCGGCATCCACCTCTGCAGTGACAGGCAGCAAGGCCATGGCCACCGGCGGCGGCACCGCCGTGCGCTGGCTTGTGCTTGTGAGCCGCTTGATGATCTGACGTGTCAACGCCACCGACATTTGCGCGCTGCTGGCCAGCAGTCTGATGAACTCGGACTTGGCCAGCCGCACCAGGACGGAGTTGCGGATGGCCACCACCGTGGCCGTGCGCGGCTCGTCGGTATAGAGGCTCATTTCACCAATGACCTCGCCGCGCCCCATCTCGCGCACCATGCGCTCCACGCCATCATCTCCGAGCACCGAGGCGCGCAGACGCCCGCTGATCGACAGGTACATGGCGTCCCCATGCTCGCCCTGGTACATCAGGGTGTCACCTGCGGCCAGTTCGACCCACTCCAGATGATGCTGCAAAACAGATGACGTTGTAGCAGCTGCAAGGCGTCAGCATCGAGCTCGCCGAGCATGCGTTGCAAGTGGTGCGTGAGCACCTGTTCAGGGTAATGGATCAACATGGGCAATCAATATAACGCCATGTTCAGGTAGGTGCCAAGATCTTTACAGATGCATGCAAATTTGATAACGTTTTAGTAACAAAAAGTAACAAAGCCAGTTCAAGGTGTAAAGAAGTTTACGGCGGCGTGCGCTCCGGGCGCCTGAAATTTAACCAAGTTTGGTTAGCATGTGCGCAAATGGGCAGTTGGTGTAGCCAGGGATATTCTTGGCTTGGGCAACTTGGGATCGGGCTATCAGGAGAAAAAAATGAACCCTGGAACACAAACAAAACTCCCGAAACTGAGCGCCCTCGCGCTTGTGGTCTACACCGCATGGGGTTTGTCAGCCTGGGCCCTGCCACAAGGCGCCACGGTGGTCAACGGCCAGGTGTCGGTCACCCAACCCTCATCCAGTTCACAGGTCATCAACGCATCCAACGGCGCCATCATCAACTGGAAACAGTTTTCCATTGGCGCGGGAGAAAGCACCCAGTTCGTTCAGCCAACCAATAACAGCGCTGTGCTCAATCGCGTGGTAGGCCCTGATGTTTCCCAATTGCTGGGCCAGCTCAAGGCCAACGGGCAGGTGTTCCTGATCAACCCCAATGGCATCGTGATTGGCGGCGGCGCCCGCATAGACACCAACAGCTTCATTGCCTCCACGCTGGACATGAGTGATGCCGACTTTTTGGCCGGCAAATTGCGCTTTTTTGAAGGTTCAAGTGCTGGCCGTGTGCAAAACAACGGCGTCATTACCGCAGCCCCTGGCGGCCGCATCATGCTGATCGCGCCCGACATTGAAAACACCGGCATCATTCAGGCGCCTGACGGACAGATCCTGCTGGCAGCTGGGCGCAAGTTGGAAATTTCCAGCATGGACCTGGAAGGCGTGACCTTTGAAATTCAGGCCCCCACCGACTCGGTCCTGAATCTCGGTAAATTATTGGCCGAAAACGGTGCAGTGCAGGCCTTTGCCGGCAGCCTGCGCCAAAGCGGAGAGATTCGCGCGAACCGGATGGTGAAAGACAGCGATGGCAGCATTCTTTTGGCTGGCAGCAACGACCTGACACTCACCTCGGACAGCATCACCCGCGCCGATGGCGCAAGTGGTGGCAGCATCGTGTTGCAAAGCGCCAATGGAACCACACGCGTCGCCGGCGAGATCTCGGCAACAGGCTCCGCTGGTGTGGGCGGCAGCATCCAGGTCCTGGGCCAACGGGTGGCAATAGAGGCCGGGGCCAGGCTCAATGCGTCTGGCAGCGCTGGCGGTGGCCAGATTTTGGTGGGCGGCGACTTTCAGGGCAACAACCCCGATGTGCAAAACGCCGAACGGGTCTATGTGGCAGACGGTGCACAACTTGCTGCGAACGCGACAGAGAGTGGCAATGGGGGTCGCGTGATCGTATGGTCCGAGGAAAACACCCGTTTCTACGGCGACCTGTCTGCCCAAGGTGGTGCGCTGGGCGGCAATGGTGGATTTGCCGAAGTTTCTGGCAAACAAAACCTGGAATTTGCCGGCACGGCCAAACTGAACGCGCCCGCCGGAACCA
>JBEGLK010000372.1:0-671 GCA_041183605.1 Pseudomonadota bacterium | reverse complement strand
GAAACCAGCGGCATCCTGACCACCGTGGTGGATGAATTTGCCGACTTCTCAGGCAACGTGGTGACGGTGGCACCGACCACGCTGGACAAGGTGGCTGCCGATGTGGTGCTGCAGGCCAATCGCGATGTATATATCAAGGATGCCATTGCGTTAAACACGGCCGGTGCTGGGATCACGATCATTGCAGGTGGAGCAAGTTACAACGCCGGCTCCATCGTTAACACGGCGGGCATCAGCACCACCGCCGGTGCCGTCACCCTGCGCGCCCAGGCAATTAGTGGCGCAGGTGGCATCACCACCACTGGCGGCGAGGTTGACCTGCTGACCTCAGGCACACTCAATTACAGCGGGGCCATCAATTCGGGCGGTGGCGCTGTCACACTGGCCTCGCAAAGTGGTGCCGTGAATTCGGCCAATGTCAACGCCGGTTCCGGCACGATCCAGGCCACGGGTCAGTCCATTTCTTCAGGCTCGTACCACAGCACCGGCACGGTCAATCTGACGGCCACGACGGGCGGCATCTCGGTGTCCGACATCAAGGCCGGAATTGCCAATCTGACGGCTACCAGCAGCATTAATGCCGATGTGGTCGTCACCGACCGGGTGAACGCAAGCTCCTCCGGGTCTTCGGTCAGCCTGTCGAACGACGGTACCTCTGCGCTGCGCCTGGG
>JBEGLK010000371.1:0-2876 GCA_041183605.1 Pseudomonadota bacterium | reverse complement strand
TCGGCAAACGGGTACATGATGTGCCAGAGCGAACCATCTTCCTCTTCACTCTCTACTTCCAGGTCACTCACCGCGCTCTGCAGCACGGGGTCCCAGTTGACCAGGCGCTTGCCGCGGTAAATCAGGCCCTGCTCATACAGGCGCACAAAGGTCTCGGTCACGGTCTTGGACAGCTTGGGGTCCATGGTGAAGTACTCGCGGCTCCAGTCCACCGTGTCACCCATGCGGCGCATCTGCGTGGTGATGGTGTTGCCGCTTTTTTCTTTCCATTCCCAGACCTTGCTGACAAAGTTTTTACGGGCCTCGGCCGGCGTTGGCCCCATGTCGTGTCGGCTGATGCCCTGCGCCTGCAACTGGCGCTCAACCACGATCTGGGTGGCAATACCGGCGTGGTCGGTGCCTGGAATCCAGGCGGTGTTGAAGCCCTTCATGCGGTGGTAACGCGTCAGGCTGTCCATGATGGTCTGGTTGAACGCGTGTCCCATGTGCAGCGTGCCGGTCACATTCGGTGGTGGCAGCTGAATGCTGAAGTTGTCACCGCGTACGGCAGCCTCTGCGCTGGGTTGGCCGGTCCCCCGGGCGCCGGCGACACCATAACCGCGCTTTTCCCACTCGGGACCCCAATGGGCTTCCAGTGCGGCGGGTTCAAACGATTTGGACAGGCTGTTGAGGCCGGGTTGATCAAGGGTGTCGGTCATGGGATGGTGCCAAAAATGACGAACGGCACCCGCAGGTGCCGTTCCAAGAAAAGGTTGGAAACTGCCCCGATTTTACCGGGACAGCCCAGCCTGCGAATCGCTTTCAAGCTGCGGGCATACGCATCAGGTGGTCGAACGCGCCCAAGGCCGCTTTGGCGCCATCACCCGTGGCAATGATGATCTGCTTGAACGGCACCGTGGTGGCGTCACCCGCCGCAAACACGCCGGGCACCGAGGTCTGGCCGCGGGCATCCACCACGATTTCACCGTGTTTCGAGAGTTCCAGCGTACCTTTGAGCCATTCGGTGTTGGGCACCAGGCCAATTTGCACAAAGACGCCCTGCAACGGCACCAAATGCTCGGTGTTGCTGGCGCGGTCTTTGTAGCGCAGGCCATTGACCTTGCCGTCGGCACCGGTAATTTCGGTGGTTTGGGCATGGGTGTGAACCGTCACATTGGGCAGGCTTTGCAGCTTTTTGACCAGCACCGCGTCGGCCTTGAGTTCTGGCATGAACTCGATCACCGTGACATGTTTGACCACACCCGTTTTTGACCACGCCGGCGAGGTCGATGGCGGCCTCAATGCCTGAATTGCCACCGCCAATCACCGCCACGTCCTTGCCCTTGAACAAGGGGCCGTCACAGTGCGGGCAATAGGCCACACCCTTGTTCTTGTATTCCTGCTCACCAGGGACGTTGACGTTGCGCCAGCGCGCGCCGGTGCTCAGAATCACCGTCCTGCTCTTGAGCGAGCCACCGTTGGCCAGCTGGACTTCGATCAAACCGTTGGGCGCGGCAGCCGGAATCAGCTTGTCGGCACGCTGCAGGTTCATGATGTCAACGTTGTAGGCCTTCACATGGGCCTCCAGCGCGGCTGCGAATTTGGGGCCGTCAGTTTCCAAGACCGAGACAAAGTTCTCGATCGACATGGTGTCGTTCACCTGACCGCCAAAACGCTCGGCCACGATGCCGGTGCGGATGCCCTTGCGCGCTGAGTACACGCCGGCGGCGGCACCGGCCGGGCCACCACCGACGATCAACACGTCAAACGGGTCCTGGTCGGTCAACTTGGCTGCAGCACGCGCTGCCGCGCCAGTGTCGAGCTTGGCCACGATTTCTTCGACCAACATGCGGCCCGAGCCAAACACCTCGCCATTGAGAAACACCATGGGCACCGCCATCACCTGGCGCTGGTTCACTTCGTCCTGGAAGGCACCGCCCTCGATGACCACGGTCTTGACCTTGGGGTTGAGCACCGCCATCAAGGAAAGCGCCTGCACCACGTCCGGGCAGTTGTGGCAGCTCAGCGACATGTAGACCTCGAAATTGAAATCCCCGTCGAGCGCCTTGATCTGGTCGATCACATCCTGCTCGACCTTGGGCGGGTGGCCACCGGTCCACAGAAGCGCCAGCACCAGTGAGGTGAATTCATGGCCGAGCGGCAGGCCGGCAAATCGCAGGCTGTTGTTACTGCCGACACGCTGCAGCGTGAAGGACGGCTTGCGTGCATCCTCACCGTCGGTCCGGAGTGTGATCTTGTCGCTGCGCAAACCCTGAATGGTTTGCAGCAGCTCAAGCATCTCGCGTGAGTTCTCAGAGTCGCTCAACGATGCGACGATCTCAAACGGGTGTTGTACGCGCTCCAGGTAGGCGCCAAGTTGTGTCTTGAGGGTATCGTCCAGCATGTCTTTCATTCCTTCGTATTTTTAAGCGACTTTGAGAACCGGCCTCGGTCCCGAGGTGTGGGCCAGGCCGAAAAAAAGCTGGCGAACCTTATGGGCCCGCCAGCCGGTTTTTGGTGCGGAAACTTAGATCTTGCCGACCAGATCGATCGATGGGGCAATGGTCTTGGCGCCGTCGTTCCACTTGGCGGGGCAAACTTCACCGGGGTGCGAGGCCACGTACTGGGCGGCGTGCAGCTTGCGCAGGGTTTCTTTCACGTCACGGGCGATCGCGTTGTCATGCACTTCCATGGTTTTGATCACGCCATCGGGGTTGATCACGAAGGTGCCGCGCAGTGCCAGGCCAGCTTCGGGGATGTGCACGCCAAAGGCGTTGGTCAGCTGGTGTGTGGGGTCACCCACCAGCGGGAACTTGGCCTTGCCCACGGCGGGGGAGGTTTCGTGCCAGACCTTGTGCGAGAAGTGGGTGTCGGTGGTCACCACATAGACTTCAGCG
>JBEGLK010000370.1:0-3050 GCA_041183605.1 Pseudomonadota bacterium | reverse complement strand
GTGCCGCCGCCACGCGGGATGATGGTCAAACCCAGTTCGATACAACCCTGGACCAGATGCGCCATCTCGGCCTCGGAATCCGGCGTCAGCACCACAAACGGGTACTCGACACGCCAGTCGGTAGCATCGGTCACATGGCTGACACGGCTCAGGCCATCGAACTTGATGTTGTCCTTGGCCGTCAGCTTGGCCAGCACCTTTTGCGCCTGACGGCGCAAACTCGCTGTTTCGACAAAATTGGCGTCAAAAGCCTGCACTGCTGCACGCGCCGCCTCGAGCAAGCGCCCGACCAACGCATCACGCTCGGGATCATCGGCGGGTTTGCGACGTTTTTCGATTTCACCCAGACGATGTTGCAAGGCTTGTACCAGCAACACCCGACGTTTCGGGTTGTCGAGCAGGTCATCCTGCAAATAGGGGTTGCGCTGCACCACCCAGATATCACCCAGAACTTCGTACAACATGCGAGCCGAACGGCCGGTACGGCGTTCATCGCGCAGCTTGTTCAGCCATTCCCAAGCCGGGGCGCCCAGCAAACGAATAACGATCTCGCGGTCAGAAAACGAGGTGTAGTTGTAGGGGATTTCGCGGATGCGTTCGGGCCCGTGCGGCGCGATAGCGCCAGCAGGCATCAAGGACTTAAGCTGTGTGGGGGCGTTCATCTGATCATTCGTTAACAGCCATCGCGGGCGTTTGCACCCTGTCACAAAGGTGCACTCAACTAGGGCATGCGATGTTACCGCAGCGCGGCATTGCCCTACTGGGGTGATGGTGAGACCAGAGCAAGCCAGGGCGAAAAAAATCAGCCAGGCACCGAAATTGCTTGACGAACAGCACTCAACTTCCGATGCACCAACGTGGCACACTCACCCATTCAAGATTACCTTCAAGTCTTGCATGCCCGTTTCAGCAACTTGAAATCGGGCGAGCTCGCTGATTACATCCCGGAACTCAGACTGGCCAATCCTGAATGGTTCGGCATCTGCATCGCCACCCCGGACGGGCATGTCTATGAGGTCGGTGATTGCCGGCAGTCTTTCACCATCCAGTCCGTATCAAAGCCACTGACCTATGGCATGGCTCTCGAGCGACATGGGGAAGCCCGCGTGCTGGAAAAAATAGGGGTCGAGCCTTCTGGCGATGCTTTTAATGCCATCAGCCTGCACCCGAAAAATGGCACGCCACTCAATCCACTGATCAATGCGGGTGCCATTGCCGCCTGCAGCCTGGTCGCGGGCGACAGCATGGAGGACAAGACGGCCGCCATTCTGGACAAATTTTCCCGTTATGCCGGTCGCCCGCTAGACATCGACCATTCGGTCTATCAGTCCGAAAGTGCCACCGGTCACCGCAATCGCGCCATGATGCTGCGCAATTTTTCCGTCATTGAAGATGATCCGACCGCGACCCTGGAAGCCTATTTCCAGCAGTGCTCGATCCGTGTCACCTGTCGTGATCTGGCCATCATGGGAGCCACTTTGGCCAATGGCGGCATCAACCCGGTTACGGGCCTGCGAGCCATTCCCGAAAAATATGTCGCCAATGTGCTTTCCGTGATGGCGACTTGCGGCATGTACGATGCCTCAGGTGACTGGATGTACAACACCGGGCTGCCGGCCAAAAGTGGCGTCGGTGGCGGCATCATGGCGGTGCAGCCGGGCCGTTTGGGCATTGCCGTGTTTTCGCCCCGTCTTGACCCACAAGGCAACAGCGTGCGCGGGCTCGCCGTCTGCCATGCGCTGACAGCGGATCTGGGGTTGCACATGTTCGACGCGTCGCAGCGGGCCATTCCTTCGATTCGGCGGGCCACCACAAGGCGCTCCGTCAAATCCAACCAGCGCCGCAGCCAGGCCGCCAACGACTACCTCTTGAGTGTGGGCAAAAAGCTGCGACTGCTCCAATTGCATGGTGCGCTGACCTTTGCGTCGATTGAACCGGTCATCCGCACACTGACAAAAGAGGCTGAAGTCTCCGAGGTCTTTATCCTCAATCTCAAGTTGGTGCCACGGATCGACCACGCCGCGGCAAATTTTCTTGCGGGTATCCGCCAAAAATTGGCGAAGCTCGGCAAGCTGATGGTCTTTTCTGAAGCCGGCGCCTGCTGGCAAAACCTGATTGATGCCGGCGTTGACCGCGAAGCCTTCTTCTCTGATGATGACTTTGCCCTGGAGCGGGGAGAAGACAAGATCCTGGGCGATCGTTTTCCGAACCCTGTCGGCGGCGGTCAGACCCCATTGGCCGAATGTGACCTGTTTCTGGGTCTCAGCGCACAAGAAATGGCACAGGTCGACCAACTTCTGGGCTCCCGTATCTACGCAAAAGGTCAAACCATCATCACGGCCGGCCAAGCCTCCAACGAACTGTTTGTCTTGACCACAGGCGCCGCCATGGTCAGCATCACGACCCAGGACGGCATGGCTCGTCTCGACGCATTTTCCTCGGGCGCCACTTTTGGTGAAGTAGCCTTTCTGGACCGCTCGCCAAGGTCGGCCAACGTGACAGCGCTTTCTCCTGTGACCTGCAGGGTGCTGACCCGCGCGGACTTTGACGGGCTCGATTCCATCGCGCCCCTCATCAAGATCCGCTTGCTCAGCAATCTGGCCGGCAGGTTGACAAGCATGTTGCGCCAGAACGGTCGCGAACTTGCGTCACTGAAATAGCTCGCATTCATGTTCAAATGCCACCTCCCCGAACGGCGCACACGCTGTCGGGCCAAAACAAAGGAGCTGCTGAACGTGCCGATCGCAACGATCCAACGCATGAATGATTGGTTTGACCACGCCTTTCGGGGGCTGGACTTGACCGTGCCACCTACCGAAGTGCAGGCATTGGCGGTGCTGGTGTACCAATCCATGGAAGCGAAAACTCGCAGCTACCACACGGCGCGCCATGTTTTCAGCTTGTGCGAAGGCATGAAACCCATCCAGATCTTGGCCGCACTTTTTCATGACGTGGTGGTTTACCAGATTGATGGCGGGCTCCCGGACTGGCTGTCCCCCTTGCTTGATGGCGTGACGTATTCCGAATCAGGAACTCTGTTTCTGCAGGAA
>JBEGLK010000369.1:0-3718 GCA_041183605.1 Pseudomonadota bacterium | reverse complement strand
CGCCCATCCCAATTTTCCAGCTATCTCAGCGCACCACAATCGACGCAATTCCGGTTGCGCAAGCGACCATTGTGACGACCGCCGCGGTAGCAATGGCGATTGCGGACGGCGAAGTCCTGCCATAGCCGTTTAAGGGGTCTCCTCGTTTTCAGTGCAATAAGTGACGGTACGAAAAGCTAGCACTGGCGCGGAGGTGGTGTTGGTAGATCGTTGATTTCATTGACTTTCCTGTTCACTTTCAAATCTGCGATTCGTGGCGTCAAACCGTGGTCGGTTTCATCCATTGGTGCCAGTTATCGATGCATTTGGCCGCGAAGGCAGGATTTGGTCAGCATAGCGGTCAACCGGGAAGCGAAACACACCCCGCAAGTTGATGCTCTCCAGCCTGGTGGGCGCAATCTTCCCGATCAGTTCCGGTGGAATGACCTGGCGGCGGTTCGACCAGCGATCCAGGACCGCCTGCATCTGTGAGGTATTCCACGCCATCACGATGTTGGCCATCAGGCTCAACGCATCGGCCACAGCCTGCATTTCATCGACACGTTTGGCCTGCGCCGGGCTGATCCGGCCGGTATAAATGGCGCGCTTGAGGGCGTTAACAGCCTCGCCCCGATTGAGCACCCGGCGCAACTCGTTCCTGAAAGCGTCCTTGACAAAGTAGTCAGCCAAAAACGCCGTACGCAGCAACCGCCCCAATTGCACGCCAGCCTCATAGATTGGATCGCCCTGGGCGGCAGAACCGAACCGCGCAAGAGCTGCCACCGCACTGGCATGTCCGCTCATGACCGAGGCTGCCAGGTGCACCAGACTATCCCAATGCTTTTCGATCAAAGCGACGTCGACATTGGCTTCGCACACCGCAGCGATTTCTGCGGGCACTTTGGTGCCGCGTGGCACAAAGAGGTGGCGCTGTTTGAGTTCCTTCAACCGCGGGCAAAGATCAAAACCAAGCAAACGGGCATGTGACATGGCAAAGTCGGTGTAGCCATGGGTATCCACAGCAAGCTGGCTGGTCTCCAGCTTTTCTTGGCGGATGACACCTTCAATGTGCGCATGGAAGATGCCCCACCGGTCTTTTACATGGGAGTAGATTCCAATGGAAGGTGTGTTGCGCCGAGGATCAAGCCGGGCTTGCCACACCCGTTTGGTGGTCTCCATGCTCATCATGTCAGAAGATGCCAAATCGGACCGCCCCCAGGTGGCGGCAATCGGGTGTCGCTGCATGAATTCCAGCACAGCCTGGCAGGCCTGGCTCAGACGCCGTTCGTCCCGCGCCCAGCGCATGGCCTGGCGAATGCTGGTGGCAGACAATTGCGGAATCATGCGCGCGCATTCGACCGCAGTCAGACTGGTGCCGTGGGCCATGATGCCGGCATAGACCATCAGCAGCTCGTCGGTAGAGCGCGGCTCACGTCCGAGCATGATCCAGCTAAAGCGCACCTGGGCGTCAACGGCCAGAATCACTTCCGGCAATTGAACCTCACCGATGCGGTGATCCAAAGCCGCGCGCAGCTTGGTCACTTCTGGGTCTTCGTCCTCTGCGGGCAATGGCGACAAATGGAGTTCATCATCCACGCGCAGTACGCCACTGCGGGCTGCAGCGGCCACCGCATCGACACCGGCAGTTACTCTGGCCAGCAAAGGCTTCAAGAAAGTGGCAGCCTTGCTGGGTAACGATAGACGGGCATAGTGTTTCTTGGACTCTGCCTGCCAACGCTCGTCCGTGAAGAACAAGCGCGCACGACCCCGAAAGCTCAGGCTGTGCTCAATCCAGACCGAGCCATTGCGCACCGCGCGGCGCAGGGCAAACAGGGTGGCCACCTCCAACGCCTGAAACGCCCGTTCCCGGTCTGGGCTGGAGATCGAAACCTGCCAGATCATTCCCAGACTTGGTGCCACCACTTCAACTGGCAGCTTTCTGGATCCTTTGAGATATAAAGCTTGCAGCTTGGCAAGGTACTCGATGGCAGGATGCTCGCCGGTGGCCTGCCAGGGCAGCTTTGCAATGGCGACGAGCAACGACCGCACGGGGCGAATTCCATCAATCAATCCCTCGCGGACCAGGGAGGCCCTGCTCGGTGGTTTGCGTTTCTGGGTTTCGGTGATCAAGGCTTCAAGACGGGCACGCAACTCAGCATCTGGCACCGCACCTTGCGCGCTCAAGGCAACAAGTTCGCCGAGCAGCGTTTTGTACATTGCGGCCCAATTGACGGTAGCGGGGACATCGGCGGCAGCCTGACGCCACAGATCGGCGATCCGGCGCTGCACCATAAGGATCAACTGGTCTGTGGTGGTGAACAGGCAATACCGAAGAAAGCATGCGACCTCCACGGTGCGCGCTGGCTCTTTGATCTTGGCTCCGGCTGAGGGCGGCCTGGAGACAAGTCGGCGCGCGTAGCGGCGCAAGATGAGATCGGGGATGTCTGCCAGGTGCTTATGAACGTCCAGCGTGTAAAGCAGGTCGATGCGCTCCAGTACCTCGCTGATTTGGCGGGTTGAGTGTTTCGCCGGTGCAGCCCATAGCCAACTCTGCTGGGTTTGTCCATCTGGGCGCAGCTCTGAAACTGAGGCTCGCCAGCGATCAAGTGTTGCTGGATCAACGCTGGCGGCGATGGCGGTGCCTGTTTCAACTTCAAGCTGGGCAAGGTGCTTGACGTCATGGAATTCACCAACGGCGTCGGCATCAGCCGGGACTCCGGTCGATCACCAGCTTGTTCTTGTACAGCCATTGACGCGCCCGCACGAGTAGCTGATCGCGGTCGGCGCAGCGCGCCACTTCGTCGCGCAGTTCACGTACCAGTGAGCGGCGCTGGTGCTCGCTCATCCACTGGAATCCAAGGACCGTGCAGGCTACTTGTTGGTGATCGAATAGCGTGCGCCCGCGTTCATACATGGCTCTCAGCGAGGCGACTTCTGGTGCTGCAATGCCAAGCTCGTTGCCAAGGTGGCGCCACAAGGCTACTGGAATTACCCGAAAGGCACCGAGCAAACGCCCACTCATGCGCAGGAAACCAATATGGAGCGCCAGACCAAGCTTGTGGGAATCACCTCGGCGTGCATTGATTGCGTCGCGCTCGGCACCATCGAAGGTGAAAAATGCCTTCATCTCGAAGTCGCTGATATCGCGGGGGAGCCCACGCATCCCCAAAAACGTTGTGTGCCAACCCTGCATCGTGAACCTCAAAAGTGGGAGGCCACCATACCCGTTTACAAAGCGAACAGGAAAGTCAATGAAATCAACGGTCTACCCAGACCACCCCCGCGCCAGTGCTAGCTTTGCGTACCGTCACTTATTGCACTGAAAACGAGGAGACCCCTTAAAACAAGTACCTGACCCAAACCCAGCTCGCTGAACGCTGGGTGTTGACGTATTAGCTTTCTTACATCTGTTTGTTGGTGTACTTTCTCCATTGAGGGGCAAGACATGAACACTGTGTTTCGACGATAGTCCCCAGACCTTCCGTGCGGTTCACGATCGAGGGTTATGAAGCAGCCAAGCGGCCTCGGCCTCCCGGCGGGCGACGAGTCCCGGCAGCACTTTCCCGCCGCCAAAAACCCATCGGCGCAGTTCCGTGCCGGCCGCTAACCAGTCGCGCTGGTTTATTCGTCGCCGCAGTGTGGAGGTCTGTAAACGCCCTGCTCCTAAATTAAAAGTGAAGTCAACGATCGCCGCCAAACGCGAATCGGGCTCAGTCGCCAAGACCGGACAATACCGGAG
>JBEGLK010000368.1:0-2970 GCA_041183605.1 Pseudomonadota bacterium | reverse complement strand
CGCTGACACCGGGTGCGCAGGAAATGGCCGCTGCAGCCAAGCAGTTCCAGGTGCCTTCCAACAAGGCTGCCAAGGTCGACCCGAATGTGCCTGACTTCAAGAAGATCAAGTTCATCAACTACGACTACGCCAAATACGGCGCGTCCGCGGAGCGCAAACGCCTGATTGCCAGGTGGGAAAAAGAAGTCAACTCCTTGCCCCGTTGATTTTGACGTACGCGCATCGTCATTGCGGGGAGCGTAGCGACGCGGAAATCCCGCGGCATGGATGGCTTCATCTTGTTCGCAATGACGGGGTTTGCACATGAATAAAAATCCCAATCAAGCAATACGCCTCTGGCTCGTCACCGGCCTGCTGGCCTACCTGGTGCTGCCCTGGTACGCCATCCAGGACACCGCCTGGTACAGCGTGCTGCCGCAGATTTTTGCCGGCACCGAAACCGCCAATGGTTTGTTGCAAGCCGTCCTGTACGGGCGGGTCTGGCTGGCTCTGGGTTTGCTCGGGCTGGGCATTGCTGCCATCGGTTTGATGGTTCCGGCGGGAAAAGCGCAGGGCAGCTGGCTGCTGGCGGGTGGACTGTCGGGATTTTTGGGCCTGCTGCTGAGCGGCTTCACGATTGGCGCCAAAGGCTGGACCTTTGGTGTTTTGAATGCGCAATTTGGCGAGTTGGCAGTGAACCAGTGTGAACCAGTTCGGCATCGGCATCGGTGCCTTCATGGCCCTGCTGGCGCTGGTGATGCTCACCGCCTTTGGCTTGGCACGCCGGGGTTATTTCAAGGGGGATTTGTTCATCGCCTCGGCGGTGTTGAGCTGTCTGGTCTTGTTGCTGCTGTTCATCGCTTTTCCGGTCACCAAGGCCCTTTATGGCGCTTTTCTCAACGAGGACGGGCATTGGTCGGTGTCGGCCATTTTTGAGCGCATTGGCCATGAACGCATCTGGGGCTTGAGTTGTCTCCATGGCGGGGTGCGTTGTGGGGTGGCCTGGAACACCCTGTTTCTGGCACTGCTGACGGCCGCCGGCACCACCATCATGGGCACCATGATGGCACTGCTGGCAGAACGCAGTGCCGGACCACGCGTTCAGACACCGTTGCGGGTGGTGGCCCTGTTGCCCATCATCACGCCACCGTTTGTGGTGGGCCTGGGTCTGATCCTGCTGTTTGGCCGTGCCGGTGTGGTGAATCAGTTGCTTGAATACGCATTCGACATTCCGCCCACGCGCTGGTTTTACGGCCTGTTTGGCATCTGGATCGCACAACTGTTTGCCTTCACCCCGATTGCCTTCATGATCATGCGAGGCGTGGTGCAGGGGGTGGCGCCCAGTATGGAAGAAGCGGCGCAAACCCTGCGCGCCAGCCGCCGCCAGACCTTTTTCACCGTGACCCTGCCGCTGCTCAAACCCGGTCTGGCCAATGCCTTTTTGGTCGGATTCATCGAAAGCATCGCTGATTTCGGCAACCCGGTGGTGGTCGGTGGGCAGTTTTCGGTGTTGGCCACCGACATCTTTTTTGCCATCGTGGGTGCGCAATATGACCAGGGGCGGGCGGCCTCGCTGGCCTGGATCCTGACGGTTTTTGCGCTGCTCGTCTTCTTCATGCAGCGCGCCTTGCTAGGCAAACAGAACTACACCACGGTCAGCGGCAAGGGCGATGCCGGCATTCCGATGGCCTTGCCCGATGATGTGCGCCGCGTGCTCAATTTGGTTGTGTATCCGTGGCTGGCCTTCACCGTAGTGGTGTATTTGTTTGCTTTTGCCGGGGGCTTCGTTCAGACCTGGGGACGTGATTACTCCCTGACGCTGGCGCATTTCAAGACTGCTTTCGGGCTGGAATGGGGGCAGTTTGGGCTGGTGTGGGCGGGCACGGCCTGGAATTCGTTGTTCACCACGGTCAAACTGGCGGGTCTGTCGGCGCCCATGACGGCAGCCGTGGGTTTGTTGATTGCCTATCTGCTGGCGCGCACCCAGTTCCGCGGCCAGGGCTGGTTTGAGTTTGTTGCCCTGCTGGCTTTCGCCATACCGGGCACGGTGCTGGGTGTGAGCTACATCCTGGCCTTCAACGTGCCGCCAGTGGAGCTCACGGGCACAGGGCTCATCATTGTCTTGTGTTTCATGTTCCGCAATTTGCCGGTGGGGGTGCAAGCCGGCACGGCCGCTTTCAAACAACTCGACAAGGCGCTCGACGAGGCGTCGCTGATGCTGCGCGCCTCGACCTTCCAGACGCTGCGCCATGTGGTGTTGCCCTTGCTCAAACCGGCGCTGGTGGCGGCTCTGGTCTACAGCTTTGTGCGCGCCATGACCACGGTCAGCGCAGTGATTTTTCTGGTCACTGCCGAAAACGAGCTGGCGACCACTTACATCATCGGTCGTGTCGGCAACGGCGACTATGGTGTGGCGCTGGCCTATTGCACGGTGCTGATCATCCTGATGTCGGCCGCGATTGCGCTGATGGCGTGACTGTCAAGATTGCTCCGGCAATATGATTGAAGGAATATACGGATGCTTCTCGCATTGACGACAGCGGGCAGAAATCCATAAACACAAGAGAACACCATGAGTCACGGCGTTGAATTCAAGAACATCACCAAACGCTACGGCATCGATGCCAGCGCGCCGCTTGTCATCAAGGGCATCAATTTCGAGATTGAAAAAGGTTCTCTCACCACCATCCTCGGGCCTTCCGGTTGTGGCAAGACCACGGTACTGCGCATGATTGCCGGGCTGGAAACACCGACCAGTGGCCAGATCATCATGGACGGCAAGGACGTCACCACGCTCGGGCCGACGGACCGTAATGTCAGCATGATGTTCCAGAGTTACGCGCTGTTCCCGCACATGAACGTGCTGGAAAACGTGATGTACGGACTCAAGATGTCGGGTATCGAGAAGGTCGAGGCGGCGAGGCGCGCGACCGAGACCCTGGGCAATGTCGGGCTGGTGGGTTATGACGACCGCCTGCCCAGTGAACTCTC
>JBEGLK010000367.1:0-2920 GCA_041183605.1 Pseudomonadota bacterium | reverse complement strand
GCATACGCTTCCGATCTAGCACGGTGGTGCTGACAGCCGGTACATTTCTGGATGGCAAGATCCATGTCGGACTCAACAATTACGCCGCCGGGCGCGCGGGGGACCCGCCCGCGGTGTCCTTGAGCGCCAGGTTGAAAGAGCTCAAATTGCCACAGGGCCGACTTAAAACCGGCACGCCACCGCGACTGGATGGCCGCAGCATCGACTTCAGCCGCTGCATTGAGCAACCCGGTGACGGCATGCCCGGTGGCATGAGCCCGGTGTTCAGCTTCATGGGGCGGCCCGAGCAGCACCCGCAGCAGATGTCGTGCTGGATCACCCACACCAACGAACGCACCCACGACATCATTCGCAGCGGCTTCGACCGCAGCCCCATGTTTACTGGCAAGATCGAAGGGGTGGGGCCGCGTTATTGTCCAAGCGTCGAAGACAAAATCAATCGTTTTGCCGACAAGGACAGTCACCAGATATTTTTGGAACCTGAAGGCCTGACCACCAACGAGTATTACCCCAACGGCATCAGCACCAGCCTGCCGTTTGATATTCAGTACGCGCTGGTGCGCTCCATGCCTGGCTTGGAGAACGCCCACATTTTGCGGCCGGGTTATGCCATTGAATACGATTACTTCGATCCGACACAGCTCAAGAGTTCGTTTGAGACCAAGGTCATCGGCGGCCTGTTTTTTGCCGGTCAAATCAACGGCACGACGGGTTACGAGGAGGCCGCGGCGCAGGGCCTGTTTGCCGGCATCAACGCCGCGCTGCAGGTGCGCGCCCTCGGTGGCGGCAATGGACAAGTCAGTGCCGCAGGGGCTGTGGCTTATGCCGGTGATGCTTGGGTGCCTGGCCGTGACGAGGCTTATCTGGGGGTGCTGGTCGACGACCTGATCACCAAGGGTGTGACCGAACCGTACCGCATGTTCACCAGCCGTGCCGAATTCCGGCTGCAACTGCGTGAAGACAATGCCGATGCCCGGTTGACGGAAATGGGACGCCAATTGGGTCTGGTGGATGATGCCCGTTGGCAGGCGTTCAATCAAAAACGTGACGCTGTTTCACGTGAAACAGAACGTTTGCGTTCGATCTGGGTCAGTCCCAAGAATCTCGAGGCTGCAGAAGCGGAGCGTGTTTTGGGCAAGGCCATCGACCATGAATACAACCTGGCTGAATTGCTGCGGCGACCCGATGTCAGTTATGAATCGCTAATGTCGCTGAATGGCGGCAAGTACGCGCTGCCAGAGTTGCCGGTGGGTGTTTCACGTGAATCAGGCGTGTTGTCACCAGCGGCAGCCTTGGCTGCATCAGTGATTGAGCAGGTTGAAATTACCTCCAAATATTCAGGCTATATTGATCGTCAGAAGGACGACGTGGAACGTGCGGCTCACTACGAAAAACTAAAACTGCCGCAAGACCTGGACTACATGCAGGTGCTGGCGCTGAGCATCGAGGCGCGACAAAAATTGAACCGTCACAAGCCGGAAACGCTGGGCCAGGCGTCGCGCATCTCGGGTATTACACCGGCGACCATTTCCTTGCTGACGATCCATTTGAAAAAGACCAAGTTCAAGGGTTTTGAGCGCAATCCTTCTGACAGTGAAGTTGCCTAATGGAAGCATTGAATGCCAAATTGCGTGATGGTCTGGCCGCGCTTGACCTGAGCTTGAGTGATGCGCAGGTTAATGACCTGCTGAACTACCAGGCCTTGATTGGGAAGTGGAACAAGGTTTATAACCTGACGGCGGTGCGTGATCCGGCTGAGATGCTGACGCATCATCTGCTCGACAGCCTGGCTGTGATCGCGCCTTTGCGTCGACAACTGGCGCAAATGCAGCTGGCTGAAGGCAAGGCCTTGCGTTTGCTGGATGTGGGCTCGGGTGCCGGTCTTCCTGGCGTGGTGATTGCCATTTGTTGTCCGGAGATCCGGGTCGACTGTGTGGATACTGTCGGAAAAAAAGCCGCCTTCATACAGCAGGTGGCGGTTGCCCTCAAGTTGGGCAACTTGCGCGGTCTGCATGCCCGTGTCGAAACCCTGACTGATCGTTACCAGGTCATCAGTTCACGTGCCTTTGCCTCGTTGATCGACTTTACCAACTGGTCGGCACAAGCGCTGGCACCACCACGCGGTGTCTGGATGGCCATGAAGGGCAAACACCCTGCGGATGAACTGGCTGTACTATCGCCAGATGTTCAAGTGTTTCACGTGGAACACCTGCAAGTTCCGGGGCTGGATGCCGAGCGTTGTTTGATCTGGATGAAACCAGTCGATCACAACGCGTAATTGGCTAATAGCCCGTTTAACCAAGGGGCGGGAATGTTTGGTATTTCGGATTACGGTGCGTTTGCTCTGGCTTTTGTGGTGTTGCTGTTTATTCCCGGGCCTGGCAATCTGGCCATCATCACTTCCACCACCAAAGGTGGCATCTTGGGCGGATTGGCTGCCACCTTTGGTTTGATGGTGGGTGATCAGGTGCTGATGTGGCTGGCGGTGGCAGGCGTGGCCGCGCTGCTGATGACGAACCCGACCGCCTTCAATGCGGTCCAATGGTTGGGTGCGGCTTATCTGGCGTGGCTGGGCTTCAAGATGCTGACAGCCAAACCGGGTGCGCCGGCCATCATCCAGATCAAACCGCACCATTATTTCCAACAGGCGCTGACCATCACGGTGCTTAATCCAAAAGCGATTGTGTTTTACATGGCTTTCCTGCCGCTGTTCATTGATCCCAAGGCGCATCAGGGCTGGCTGACCTTTGGCGTCATGGCGTTGACCGTGGCTGTGCTGGCATTTATCTATTGTTTTGCAGTTGTCCTGCTGACCCATTTTTTGGCCGAACGTTTGCGCGCCAGTCCCTTGGTGTCATCTGTTTTGCAGAAATTTGCTGGTGTTTGCCTTATTGGTTTTGGGTTCAAGCTGGCACTGTCG
>JBEGLK010000366.1:0-2973 GCA_041183605.1 Pseudomonadota bacterium | reverse complement strand
GCCTTGATCACGACAAAAGGCTTTTCCTTGATGCCGTATTCCTTGTATTTGCGTTTGACGCGGTTCAGCACGTTGTCGACCTGGGTTTGCAGGCAGTCAAAGCCGTTGTTCTGGCCCAGGCTGACGTTTTCGCAGCGGTCAAACAGCGGGTGAATCAACCAGGGGTCGACCCCCAGCAGTTTTCCCAGCCGTTTGGACACTTCTTCGTAACATTTGAAATGGGTGCTTTTGCGCCGGGTTGGCCAACCCGCGTGTAATGGCGGCAGCAGGTATTGCTCGTAAGTTTCTTCCAGAATGCCAGGCACACCGGCGCTCAGGTCGTTGTTGAGCAGGATGGTGCAGGGATCGAAATCCTTGAGTCCCAGCCGGCGTTTGTTGCGAATCACCGGTTCCATCGTGACCGTGACATGGTCGCCGTTCTGCAGCTCAAAGCTGGTGTTTTTCTTGATCGCCGGGTCAATCGAGCCGATGCGAACATTGAGGCCGGCCATGTTGAAAATACGCTGCAACTGGGCCAGATTGGCGAGGTAAAAGCTGCTGGGCTGGCCGTTTTCCGGGATCACCAGCAGGTTGCGCGCCTCCGGGCAAATTTTTTCGATGGCTGCCATGGCCGCCTGTACCGCCAAGGGCACCATTTCAGAAGTGAGGTTGTTCCAGCCGTCAGGGTAGAGGTTGGTGTCCACCGGGGCCAGCTTGAAGCCGGCATTGCGCACATCCACCGAACTGTAAAACGGGGGGGTGTGTTCCATCCACTCCAGCCGGAACCAACGCTCAATGGCGGGCATGGAGTCCAGCACGCGCTGCTCCAGTTCGTTGATGGGGCCCGTCAGGGCGGTGATCAGGTGCGGGACCATAGAAGACCTTGCATAGTGTGAGCGATGATTCTAAGCCGTGGTACCAGGGCTTCAGGCCCTGTCACTGGCGTACTTCGCCTTCACCCAACACCACGTACTTGAGCGAAGTCAGGCCCTCGATGCCGACCGGGCCGCGGGCATGGAATTTGTCGGTGCTGATCGGCAAAACGGGTGCTGGTGTTGACCATGACACTGGCCGAATCGACCTCGCGCAGGAATTGTTGCGCGTGCATGTGGTCACGTGTCAGGATGGCGTCGGTGTGATGGCTGGAATACTGGTTGATGTGGGCAATCGCCTCGTCCACACCGGCCACGACCTTGATGCTGATGATGGGCGCCAGGTACTCCTCAAACCAGTCGGCTTCTGATGCGCTTGTCAGCACCATGGTCTGCGGGCAGGCCTGCAATAGCGCCAAGGCTTCGGGGTCACAGCGCATCTCGACGCCCTTGGCGGCATAAATGGCGCCGATCAAGGGCAAAAATTGGGCCGCCACACCGCGCGCGACGAGCAGGCTTTCGGTGGCATTACACGGGCTGTATTTGTTGGTCTTGGCGTTGTCAGCTACCTTGACGGCCATCGCCAGGTCGCAAGGGTCATCGACATAGGTGTGGCAATTGCCGTCCAGATGCTTGATGACCGGCACCCGGGCGTCGCGGCTGATGCGCTCAATCAGTCCCTTGCCGCCGCGCGGAATGATCACATCCACGTACTGCGGCATGGTGATGAGTTCACCCACCACGGCACGGTCGGTGGTTTGCACCAGTTGCACCGCGTTGGCGGGCAGGCCGCTTTCCCGCAGGGCCTGTTGCACCAAACGGGCCAGTGCCTTGTTGGAGTCGATGGCTTCCGAGCCGCCACGCAAGATGCAGGCGTTGCCGCTTTTGATGCTCAATGACGCGGCTTCGATGGTGACGTTGGGCCGGCTCTCGAAGATCATGCCAAAAACGCCAATCGGCACACGCATCTGTCCGACCCGAATGCCGCTGGGCTGCTGGCGCAGCGCAGTGATTTCGCCAATGATGTCGGCCATGGCCGCCAGTTGCTCGCAGCCCTGGGCGCAGGTCTCGAGGACTTTGGGGCTGAGTTTGAGCCGGTCCACCATGGGTTCGGGCAAGCCCGCCTGGCGTGCGCGCTCCAGGTCTTTGGCGTTGTCGATTTGCAGTGCGTCCACATTGGCGCGCAGCAGTTCTGCGAGCTTGAGCAGGGCCGCATTCTTGGCCGCGGTGGGTGCTTTTGCCATCAGCGCAGAAGCCTGCTTGGCCTGCAGGCCCAGGGTTTGGGTGGCGGTGGGCGTATCGGTTGTCGTCATGGCCGGTCTCGAGGTGGTTTTGGGCTTGAATTCAGGCTTGGAATCGTACTTGATTTGGGCGCGGGACGATCTCAACGTGGCGCAGGCAGAAACAGGGATTGCAGGTCATTCAAAAAGTCGAAGCCGCGTTTGCTGGGTTGAACGTGTTGCCCGGCCACATCCAGCAAGCCCTCGGCCTGCGCCTGTTTGATACCAGCTTGCAGGGCTGACATAGGCATGCCGGTGCGCTCGGGAAACAGGGGCAGGTCAAACCCTTCGGCCAGTCGCAGAGCGTTAAGCATGAATTCAAAGGGCAATTCGGCGCGTTTGACATCGGTGTCCTGCACCACACATTGGCCAGCCAGCGCCTGGGTCATGTAAAGCTCGGGGTTGCGGGCGCGTACCTGGCGCACCACCCGGTGCGCAAAGCTGAGCTTGCTGTGGGCGCCGGCACCCAGGCCCAGGTAGTCGCCAAATTGCCAGTAGTTCATATTGTGGACGCTGGCGTGGCCAGGGCGGGCGTAGGCTGACACCTCATAACGTTGCAGGCCGGCCGCGCCGGTCATGTCGGTGATCAGGTCCAGCATGTCGGCCGCCAGATCGTCGTCTACGGCGGCAGGCGGAAACTTGGCAAAGTAGGTGTTGGGCTCGATGGTGAGGTGGTAGATCGACAGGTGGTGGGGTGCCAGCGCCAAGGCGGTTGTCACATCGGCACGCAGATGGTCAAGCGTCTGGCCCGGCAGTGCGTACATCAGGTCCAGGTTGAAGGTGTCAAAGGCCATTGCCGCCTCTTCGACTGCTGCGATGGCCTGGTCGCGGTCATGGACCCG
>JBEGLK010000365.1:0-3789 GCA_041183605.1 Pseudomonadota bacterium | reverse complement strand
AGTCTTCTATAAGACATAAGATGTTATTTGAATCTTCTATAAGACATAGAATAACTACCGCGACATCGAAAGCTATTAGCAATAGATGCCTCTCATTTTCATCAACTTAGGAGTGACCCCATGCCACAAGCTACCACCGGACAATTGAGCCGTGAACAACAGATCGCAGCCCTGGAAAAAGACTGGGCTACCAACCCCCGTTGGAAATTGGTCAAACGTGGTTACAGTGCCGCCGATGTCGTGCGTCTGCGCGGTAGCCTGCAGCCCGAGTACACCCTGGCTCAACGCGGTGCTGAAAAGTTGTGGGAAAAAGTCAACGGTGGTGCCAAGAAGGGCTACGTCAACGCCTTCGGCGCCATTTCCGCCGGTCAAGCCATGCAACAAGCCAAGGCCGGCCTGGAAGCTGTGTACCTCTCCGGTTGGCAAGTTGCCGCTGACGGCAACACCTCTGAGACCATGTACCCCGATCAGTCGCTGTATGCCTACGACTCGGTGCCCACCATGGTTCGCCGCATCAACAACACCTTCAAGCGCGCTGACGAAATTCAGTGGTCACGTGGCATTAACCCCGGCGACAAGGAATTCATCGACTACTTCCTGCCTGTCGTGGCTGACGCCGAAGCCGGTTTCGGCGGCGTGTTGAACGCCTTTGAATTGATGAAGAACATGATCACAGCGGGCGCTGCAGGTGTTCACTTCGAAGACCAGCTGGCCGCTGTCAAGAAGTGTGGCCACATGGGCGGCAAGGTGCTGGTGCCGACTCAGGAAGCAGTTGAAAAACTGATTTCTGCCCGCTTCGCAGCCGACGTGATGGGTGTGCCCACCATCGTTCTGGCTCGTACTGACGCAGAAGCTGCCAACCTGATCACGTCTGACCATGATGCCAACGACAAGCCTTTCCTGACGGGTGAACGCACTCAAGAAGGTTTCTACCGTGTCAAGAATGGTCTGGAACAGGCCATCAGCCGCGGTGTTGCTTACGCTCCTTACGCGGATCTGGTGTGGTGCGAAACCGGCGTGCCGGACATCGGCTTTGCCCGTGAATTTGCCCAGGCCGTGCAAGCTGCCTGCCCAGGCAAGCTGTTGTCCTATAACTGCTCGCCTTCCTTCAACTGGAAAAAGAACCTCAACGACAGCCAGATCGCATCCTTCCAGGAAGATCTGTCGGCGCTGGGCTACAAGTACCAGTTCATCACGCTGGCCGGTATCCACATCAACTGGTTCAACACCTTCCAGTTTGCGCACGCTTACGCTCGTGGCGAAGGCATGAAGCACTACACCAACATGGTGCAAGAGCCAGAATTTGCTGCACGTGACAAGGGTTACACCTTCGTGTCGCACCAGCAGGAAGTCGGCGCAGGTTACTTCGACGACGTGACCACCGTGATCCAGGGCGGTTCTTCCTCTGTGAAGGCGCTGACCGGTTCCACCGAAGAAGAGCAGTTCCACTGATCACCGGAGCAGCCGGGACAGCGTAAAATCACGCCGTTCCGGCTTCCAGTCTTCTTAGCGCGGCTTGTCCGCGCTTTTTCGTTTATGAAACCTTGCGCGATGGAGTGCAGCGACGCAAAGCGTGCCCACCTCGTCCTTTACTGATGATTCAACCATGATTCAAATCACGCTTCCTGACGCTTCGCAACGTGAGTTCCCTGGCCCTGTGACGGTCGCAGAGGTGGCTGCATCGATAGGCACCGGACTTGCCAAGGCGGCTTTGGCTGGCAAGGTGGATGGCAAGGTGGTTGACACCAGTTATTTGATCCAGGAAAACAGTTCCCTGGCCATCATCACGGCCAAGGACGCCGATGGCCTGGAGGTGATTCGGCAGCTGTTTCCCGATGCCCAGGTCACGATCGGCCCGGTGATCGAACACGGTTTCTTCTACGATTTTTCCTACAAGCGGCCCTTCACGCCCGAGGACCTGGCTGCGATCGAAAAGAAGATGGTCCAACTGGCGGCGCAGGACGAACCCGTGACCCGCCGCGTGTTGCCGCGCGATGAGGCCGTGAGCTATTTCAAGGGGCTGGGCGAGCACTACAAAGCCGAGATCATTGCCAGCATTCCTGTCAATGAGGACGTTTCCCTGTACAGGGAAGGCAAGTTCGAGGATTTGTGCCGTGGTCCGCACGTGCCCAGCACCGGCAAGTTGAAGTTCTTCAAACTCATGAAGCTTGCAGGTGCCTACTGGCGCGGTGATCACAAGAATGAAATGCTGCAGCGTATTTATGGCACGGCCTGGGCCACCAAGGACGAGCTGCAACAGCACCTGACCATGCTTGAAGAAGCAGAGAAGCGCGACCACCGCAAGCTCGGGCGTGAGCTTGACTTGTTCCATGTGGATGATCATGCGCCAGGCATGGTGTTCTGGCATCCCAAGGGCTGGGCGATCTGGCAGGCAGTGGAGCAGTACATGCGCCAGGTTTACCGTGACAACGGTTACCAGGAGGTCAAGGGGCCGCAACTGCTTGACAAGGGCCTGTGGGAGAAGACCGGCCATTGGGACAAATACCGCGACAACATGTTCACCACCGAGTCCGAGAAGCGGGACTACGCGCTCAAGCCCATGAACTGTCCGGGTCACATCCTGATTTTCAAGCAGGGTCTGAAAAGCTACCGTGATCTGCCGCTGCGTTACGGCGAGTTTGGCCAGTGCCATCGCAATGAAGCCACCGGGGGGCTGCACGGCATCATGCGGGTGCGCGGCTTTACCCAGGACGATGGCCATATTTTTTGTACCGAAGACCAGATCCTGCAGGAGTGTGTGGCCTACACGACCTTGCTGCAGAAGGTCTATGCCGATTTTGGTTTCAAGAACATCATCTACAAGATCGCCACCCGCCCCGAGCATCGCATTGGTTCCGACGACATCTGGGACAAGGCAGAACATGCATTGATCGAAAGCCTGCGCGCCTCGGGTTGCGAGTTCGAGTTGTCCCCCGGGGAAGGTGCCTTCTACGGTCCCAAGGTCGAATACACCCTGAAGGACGCCATTGGCCGGCACTGGCAGTGCGGCACCATCCAGGTCGATTTCTCGATGCCCGAGCGTCTTGATGCTGATTACGTGGGTGAAGATAGCGCCCGCCATCGTCCGGTCATGTTGCACCGCGCCATCGTGGGTAGTCTGGAGCGATTCATCGGCATTTTGATCGAGGAAACGGCCGGGGCCTTGCCAACCTGGCTGGCCCCGGTGCAGGTCAAGGTGCTGAACATCACCGATGCACAGGCAGAATATGCCCGGGATGTCGTCAAAACGCTGCAAAATCAAGGCTTTAGGGTGGAAGCGGATCTGCGTAATGAAAAAATAACGTATAAAATACGGGAGCATTCAATGCAGAAGGTGCCGTATCTGGTCGTCATTGGCGATAAAGAGATGGCCGCCGGTGCTGTTGCAGTAAGAGCCCGAGGGGGCCAGGAGCTGGGTGTTATGTCGGTTGCCGAATTTGCTCAAAGACTGGCTGCCGATGTGAAGCAAAAATCAATGGGTTGATTTCAATTTTCATTGGTTTTGTATTGCCTGGTTTTAGCCACGATGGATGTGGCAGTTTTTGTGAAGGATTAAGTCATCGCTACCGAATTTCGTGATCGCCGTCAACGTGAAGAACGCAAACACCGATTGAATCGGGAAATCATGGTCCCGGAGGTTCGCCTCTCTGGTGTCGACAACGAGCCCTTGGGTGTTGTCAATATCAATGAAGCCTTGCGCATGGCGGGTGAGTTGGATGTGGATCTGGTTGAGATTGCTGCAACTGCCAATCCGCCCGTTTGTCGTTTGATGGATTACGGCAAGTTCAA
>JBEGLK010000364.1:0-2691 GCA_041183605.1 Pseudomonadota bacterium | reverse complement strand
CCATTTACACCGAAAACGCCTTTGTCGGCAATGACCGCATCTCTGACAATAATTTGCTCACGCTTGGGGTAACCACCCGTTTTCTGGACCCGGCATCAGGCGCCGAAGTGGTCCGGCTGGGGGTGGCCCAGCGCCTGCGCTTCTCTGATCAAAATGTGACCCTCCCGGGGGATGTGCCGGCCCAGAACGGGGTCAGCGACTTGCTGCTGGGCGGTTCGATCCATTGGGACCCGCGCTGGAGCATGGATGCCACGGTCCAGTTCAACCCCACCACCGAGCAATCGGTGCGCTCCACACTGGGTGCGCGTTACACCCCTGGTCCTTACCGCACGGTCACCGCGGCCTACCGTTACCAGCGTGACGCCAGCGAGCAGATTGATGTTGGCTGGCAATGGCCGGTCAACGACCTGTGGGGCGACAAAGGACAGAATCTGGCAGCCGGTCAGGGCCAGGGTGGGGGACGTTGGTATAGCGTGGGACGCTTGAACTACAGCTTGAACGAGCGCAAGATGGTTAACGCATTGATGGGTTTTGAATACGATGCCGATTGCTGGCTTGGGCGCATTGTGTTAGAGCAGCTGCAGACCAGCACGAGTACCGCAACCCAGCGCATTATGTTCCAGCTGGAATTTGTGGGGTTTACCCGACTCGGAGTCAATCCACTCAAGTCACTCAAGGACAATATCCCCGGCTACCAAATCCTGCGCGAGCCCGGTGGCCTGCCTATCTGTGGTTATGGCCACGACTTTGCTTGGCCCGCAGGCGCAGGCGCAGGCTTTGCGCCAGACACCTGGCGCGGGTGTATCCAGCGTGGCCGGCAGAACCGCCACGTCTGACTTCATTGTGGCGGTGGTCAATGCAGAGCCGGTGACCAATAACGAGGTGCAGCGTGAAGTGCAACGCATGCAGCAACTATTGGCCGCGCAGCGCCGTCCCGCGCCTGACCTTCAGCGTTTGAACGCCGAGGTACTGGAGCGCCTGATCACCCAGAAAGTCTTGCTTCAATTTGCGCGCGAGTCGGGCATCCGTGTTGAAAATTCGGACATTGATCAGGCCGAGCAAACGATCGCTGTCCAAAACCAGATGACACTTGCACAACTGCGTAAACAGGTTGAGGGTGACGGCATGAGCCAGAGCCAGTTCCGAAACCAGTTGCGAGACCAGATTCTGATGCAGCGCTTGCGTGAACGGGATCTCGAGTCAAAGGTACGGGTCAGTGAGTCTGACATTGATGCTTATTTGCAGGCGCAGCAGAACACGTCCGATGCGAGCCAACTTGAAATCAATCTGGCGCAAATCCTGATTGCTGTCCCGGAGGCAGCCAGCGCCGATCAAGTGCAAGCCTTGCAGGCACAAGCGCGCAAAGTGCTGGAGCGGGCGCGGGCAGGGGAGGATTTTGCGGCTCTGGTGCGCGCGTACTCCGACCCGGCTGCCAGGTCCAATGACGGTCAGCTGGGCTTGCGCAGCACAGATCGTTACCCGGACTTGTTTGTTGAAGCCACGCGGCAGTTGTCGCCTGGCGCAGTGACCGATCTGGTGCGCTCACCGGCTGGTTTTCATATTCTGAAGGTTGTTGAAAAAGTCAACCTGGGGCTGCCCGCCATGGCGGTCACGCAAAGTCACGCACGCCATATTCTTTTGCGGCCAACAGCGCAATTCAATGAAGCCCAGGCCCGTGCACACTTGCTTGAACTCAAAAAGCGGGTACAAGCCGGACAGGCGGATTTTGCCGCGCTGGCACGCGAATATTCCCAAGACGGCAGTGCAGCACAAGGCGGCGACCTGGGCTGGGCCAGTCCGGGCATGTTTGTTCCCGAGTTTGAAAACGTGATGAACCAGTTGGCTCCAGGTGAAGTCAGTGAACCGCTTTTGTCGCGTTTTGGCGTGCATCTGATTCAGCTGCTGGAGCGGCGCCAGGCGAAACTGAGCGAGACCGAACGACGCGCGGCCATTCGCGCGATGCTGCGTGAAAAGAAACTCGACGAAACCTCGCAGACCTGGACTCAGGACCTGCGCGAGCGGGCCTATGTCGAGTTGCGCCAACCACCTCAGTGACGTAACCCGGATGAAACACGGCAAACACATTCCGCGCAAGCGCTTTGGCCAGCATTTTCTGGCCGACAGCGGCATCATCGAGGCTATTGTGCAAGCCATTGATCCTCAACCTGGTCAGGCCATGATTGAAATCGGGCCGGGCCTGGCGGCATTGACCCAACCTTTGGTAGAACGTCTCGGTGCCCTGACCGTGATTGAACTGGACCGTGATCTGGCGCAACGCCTGCGTAGCCACGGCCAGTTACGGGTGATTGAATCGGACGTGCTGAAAGTGGATTTTGCCCAATTGGCACAGGCACAGGCGACGCCTCGTTTGCGGGTGGTGGGCAATCTGCCCTACAACATTTCCACTCCAATCCTGTTCCACTTGCTGCAGTATGTGGGCGTCATCGAAGACCAGCATTTCATGCTGCAAAAAGAAGTGATCGACCGCATGGTAGCCAAACCGTCAACAGCTGCCTATGGCCGGTTGAGCGTGATGCTGCAGTGGCGTTACGCCATGGAAGACGTGCTGTTTGTACCGCCTGAGAGTTTTGATCCACCACCACGCGTGGACAGTGCGGTGGTGCGCATGGTGCCGCGACCGGATGCGGTCGCGCTGAACGAACAGACTTTAAGCGAGCTGGTGCAGGTCGC
>JBEGLK010000363.1:0-2935 GCA_041183605.1 Pseudomonadota bacterium | reverse complement strand
AATTGCATCCACCACCTGCTGAGTCAGTTGCCATACCAGGAATTTGAACAGCCGACCATCATGCTGCCGCCGCGCGAGCGCAGTGAGGATTATGTGCGTCGGCCGGTGCCCAATGAAATCCTGGTGCCTGCAATCTATTGATACCCGAAGATGACCATTCACAACCCTGACACCACTGAAGGCGTCAACAGCCCGGTCCAAAAAGCTGTGCTCAAGTCGCCTGTAAAAACGGCCATAACGCCTGCCACCAAGGCTGCCCAACCCACGGAAGAACTCGCCGCTGTGAATTCTGAAAAGCGACTCAAGGCCAAAAAAGCAATACTGGTGCGTGAAAGCTTCAAACTGCCCATGCTCGACCACCTGATGCTGGAGACACTGAAACTGCGCAGCAGCAAACTTGGCAGTCCAGTGAAAAAAAGTGCACTTGTTTGTGCTGGCATCAATACACTGACCGGCATGTCTGATGCCAAATTTTTGGCCATGATCAAATCGGTGGCAGCCAGTCGCACGGGTCACCTGTCCAAAGATTGACGCTTTGACGCACGTTTGACAAAGGCTTCAGGCGGTCCGAAGAATCCTGACGACTTCATCATCCTCGACCTGCTCAAAATGCTGGTAAAACTGCCCCACCGCCTGGAAATGGGCCGGTGCCTCCAGGCAAACCACCTCATCGGCCAGGTCGGCCACCCTCGCCAGCGTATCCAGGGGTGCCACCGGCACGGCGCAAATGAGTTTCGCCGGCTTCTGCGCACGCAGACCGTGTAGCGCAGCGATCATGGTGGCGCCTGTGGCGAGGCCATCATCGACCACAATCACGACACGTCCACTGGGGTTGATGGGTGGTCGAATCGGTGTGTACTGAGCGCGGCGTTGGCGAATGGTTGCCATCTGCAACTGTTTTTCGGCTTCCAGGTAATCTGCCGTGCAGCCTTTCATCGACCGAGCCAATCGCCAGTTCAGGCTGCTGCGGCGCACGCAACTTGCGCACAAGGACCACATCCATTTCGCCATTGAGCTCTCCTGCAACCACTTGCGCCATGGGCACAGCACCGCGCGGTATCGCCAGGATCAGCGGATGCTCGCCACGGTAGCTCCTGAGCCTTCTGGCCAATTGTCTTGCTGCGTCAAGACGATCACGAAACATGGTCAGCGAACCGCCCCAAGCTATTTCACCTGGATTCGTACCAAGTAATCGAGCAAGGAACTGATCCGGTTGCGCGCATGCAAATCTGCAGGTTGCGTGTCTTCAGCCCGGTAGATGTAGCCCCAGACCGGCATCTCACGCGCGCCATGTGACCCGACCTGCTTTGCTGACCTGCCGTCAATCACCTCCCAAGCGTACTGGACCGGAAATACGCCGCCGTTGCGTTTGGCCATCGTGGTGAGGTCGGATGGCGCTTTAACCAACGACCGACTGACCGCACCATCACCCTTGGCGGTCACGCCATGGCAACTGGCACAACTGGCCATGAACTCGTTTTTGCCGAAATCAAAATTTGTCTGCGCCACACTCGTGCTACAGAACAAGGCCAGTGCCACTCCTGCACCGGCCAACAACAATGAATTCTTCATGATTTTCCTCCTCGTCAATTGCAGAGAATTCCTACTTACCAGTGCCAAGTTTCACCATCTGCAAAAACTCGGGTTTGATAATTCTCATGATGCCTCCAACACATCACACTCAAACATGGCGCGACGCTCTGTCCTTACTGTACTTTTTTGACGGGGCGACAATCAAAACAAAAAAACATCAGAGCATTCAGAACCCTTTTAATACTGCCTTTGCTACGCGCTTTGTGTTTTCCGCACTGGATGCAACTACGGATTTCGCCAGGTGCGCCAATGGCCTTGAATGGCGAGCCGTTTTCCTTGACAAGATAACGAAGGCCAGAAGCAGAAATTTGGGTCGGTGCGTCGTTCTGTAGGGACATTGATGTGTTTCTTGATGTTGACGGGAAGCACCATTTTGTTGAGCCGTCGTTTCAGACATGTGACAGCGCTGGGCTGAATAGGTCCACCCGGTCCGTGATGATTCCATCGGTGCCCAGCGCCAGCAGTTCATCGGCGGCCCCCCTGTCGTTTACGGTGTAACTGATACAGCGCATGCCCGCCTCATGAACTTGAGTAACGTTGTTCATGTTCCACAAGGCATATTTGCAGACCACGGCTACGCATTGCAAGTCGCAGGCTTTTGCCAGCCAACCGTCCCACAAGTGATCGAGCAACAATCCGCGGGATAAATGTGGTGCCGCCTTTTGAGCCGCTTTGAGTGCATCCGGACTAAAAGATGTGAGTAGTGGTGGCACATCGGCTTTGGCCCACAATCGGGCGACCTCAATGGCGACGGCCTCGCCTGTTTGCTCTTCCGTGCCGGGTGTCGGCTTTATTTCGATATTGAGCAAATAATCATTGGCCGAACAAAACCGCGCGAGACTTTGCAGTGTCGGTAGAGGCTCACCAGCATAGTGTCTTGAATGCCAGGCGCCGGCATCAAATTGCGACAGCGTGTGCCAGTTGATTTCGCCGGCAATGCCCCGGCCGCTGGTCGTACGTTCCAGAGTGGCGTCGTGCATCAAAAACACCACACCATCGGCGCTGAGCTTGGCGTCGCATTCAAACATGCTGTAGCCGTGTTCAGCGCCCCTCCTGAAGGCGGCTAACGTGTTCTCGGGGGCAAGTTTGCCTGCGCCCCGGTGAGCGATCCAAAAGGGGTATGGCCAGAACTTTAAACCAGGCACAGGGGAATCTGCTGTAGTCATAGGCTGTCAATGCGTTTCCCGGAAGAAACGTCAAACCAGTGCAGTCTGTCAGGGCGAGGTGTGGCGAAAAAGCTCTGCCCCGGCTGGGGTGATGCGACCGAAGCATCCAATCGTAGCGTCAGCAGTTCATCGTTTAGTTTGGCATGCACCAGACGCTCAGCACCAAGTAATTCCAC
>JBEGLK010000362.1:0-2819 GCA_041183605.1 Pseudomonadota bacterium | reverse complement strand
TTCTGACGCTCTGGTGATACCCGGCGCTGGCCATTTCCCGATGTTCGAGGCGCCGGAAGTCATCAATCACGAATTGCGCAGCTTTGCACTTCGAGTTGCCAGTGCCAACCTTCCGCGGAGTTGATGAAACCAGTCGTCATTCATCGCCTTGCCTGTTAACTCTTCATTGCCTGGTTTCGCAAGGGCAGGTTGAGCGCGATCACAAGTTTCCTGTCGCCCGGATTTCTGGCTATGGCAATACATCCGGGTTAGACTTGTCGAATGATGATTGATCTTGTTCAGTTGCGCACCTTTGTCGCGGTGGCGGAGGAGCTGCATCTCACCCGCGCTGCCGAGCGGATTCATATCAGCCAGTCAGCCGCCAGCACCCACATCCGGGCTGTTGAAGATGCCCTGCGCACACAGCTGTTTGTCCGCACCAAGCGCCGTTTGGCGCTGACCCAGGCAGGCCAGTTGTTATTGGGCCGTGCCAAGGCGCTGCTCAATGAGGCAACATTGTTCACGTCGTTTGCGCATGAACTTCAGAAGGATCTTGACGGTGTTTTGGTGATCGGTTCCAGTGTGGATCCCCAGCAGAGCCGTCTCAAGCAAGTGATGGCCACGATCCGGGCCAAGCATGAACTCGTCAAGATCGACTTGCGTGCGCGACCGTCATTCGGGACCAAGCAGGGCCTGCAGACCGGGGAACTCGACATCGGCCTCATGCTGGAACTTGAACTGGATCCAAATTTCAAATACTACGAGTTGACCAGGGTGCCGCACCGGGTAGCTGGCCCGATCAAGTGGAAAAAGCAGATTGAGACAGGTGACCTGGCCACCCTGGCGACCTTGCCCTGGATCACGCCGGCGTACAGCAGCATGGCCTACGCGACCATGCTTGCGCAAATCTTTGGCAGCAAGAGTGTTGAACTGAACTCGGCAATTTGTTTTGACAACTCCGTGCACATGCAGGTGGTGTCCGAATCCGATGCGGGCATGATGCTGATGTTGGAGGAATATGCCCACAAGGGGGTGGCTGAAGGCTATCTGGCGGTCTCGCCACTTGTGCGTCCCGTATATCCACTTTACTTCATGCATCTGGCCAGCCGGATCAACGATCCACTGATTCGAGCCTTCATTGCCGCTGCCAAGAGTGTCTGGCCACAGATCACGACCTGAGGCTCAGGACAACGCAATCACTTTCATCCCTGCCGCCTTCAGTCCGCGCGGATATTGGCTGTTTTCACCACCCTTGCATATTTTGCGGTCTGGGTTTTCATGAATTCGTTGAACTGCTCGTGAGACTCGCTGGCCACTGGCTCCACGCCTTGTTCTTGCATGCGGCTGCGGATGTCGGGCTGCTGCACCGCCTTGCGCAGCTCGGCGTTCATGCGTTTGAGAATCTCGGGTGGCGTGCCGGCCAACGCAACAAAACCGTTGAAAATTGCGGCCTCATAACCGGGCAAACCGGATTCACTCACGGTTGGAACATTCGGCAGGATCGGTGAGCGCGACAGGGTGGTCACGCCCAGTGCTTTCAGCGTTCCGGCGCGAACATGTGTGGCCGACGTGCTGATGGTGTCGAACATGAGTGACAGGCGGCCACCGACAAGGTCGACCAAGGCCGGTGCATTGCCTTTGTAGGGAACATGGGTCATGCTGATGCCGGCCTGCATGTTGAAGAGCTCGGCTGCGATATGTCCGGTAGCGCCTGCGCCGGAGGAGCCGTAGTTCAACTCCCCCGGACGCCGCTTGGCGAGCGCAATCAATTCTGTCACCGAGTTCGCAGGCACGGAGGGGTGCACGACCAGGATTTGCGGCACCATCGCCACCAGGCCGACGCCGGTGAAGTCTTTCAAGGGATCAAAGCCGGCCGTTTTCACAATCATCGGTGTGTAAAGAAACGAGTCCGCGACCGCGAGGTAGGTATAACCATCGGGCGGAGCCTTGGTCACAAAGTCGACGGCAACCCTGTAGTTAAACCCTGTAGTTACCACCCGGGCGGTTTTCTACCAGGACTTGCTGCCCAAGTTGCTCCGAGAGTTTTTGCGCAATACTGCGCGAGACCAGGTCGAGGTTTCCGCCAGCCGCTGCCGGCACCACGATGCGCAGCGGTTTTGACGGAAAGCCCTGGGCGAAGCTCGCGCTGGCGGCAGACAGCCCCACGGCGAGCATGGATGCGATCGTGATCATCCGACGACGCATGTGTTGAAGCAAACCCTGCATAGTGACTCCTCGTTATGTTTTTAGCTTGGTGCTAACGTTTTCAGCGAGCAATGTAGCGGTCTGGCTTGGGCACGTCTAACGGTGTTTTCCGATGAATGCGTTCTGAAAACTTGAACGGTGCTATCGGAAAACTCCATTGGACGCCCCTGGCAGGTCACCCTACAGTAGAGCCAAGAAAACTGAAATGATGGTGGTGACGGTGCCTCATATGCTTGTCGCAGAACCCATTTCGCACAACGAGAGTGGACGAAAACACATGCAAATTGGATATGTAGGTCTTGGCAAGATGGGTGGCGCGCTGGCCAGGCGGCTTCAGCTCCAGCACAACCTGCTGGTGCACGATCAAAACCCGGCCGCTGTCCAGGCCATGGTGGACCTCGGTTCAAGCGCATGCAGCAGCCTGAACGACCTGGCCGCACGCTGTGACATCATTTTTGTCTGCTTGCCCACATCGGACCATGTTCGCACCGTGATTTTTGGCGAAAACGGGATTGCAAGTTCTGCCAAGCCCGGCGCGCTGATTGTCGACCAGACCACCGGCGACCCCACGGCCACCCGAGCCATGGCCAGCGAGCTTGAAGCGCGCGGCCTGCAGTTGATGGATGCGCCTGTCA
>JBEGLK010000361.1:0-3534 GCA_041183605.1 Pseudomonadota bacterium | reverse complement strand
ACCAGCACAAGATCTAAGGACCACAACCATGCAAATCATTCTGCTCGACAAGGTGGTGAACCTTGGTAACCTGGGTGAAATCGTTCGTGTCAAGGACGGTTATGCCCGCAACTTCCTGATTCCTTCCGGCCGTGCCCGTCGCGCTACGGAGTCTGCCAAACAAGAGTTTGAAGCACGTCGCGCCGAACTCGAAAAGGCCGCTGCTGCCAAATTGGCCGAATGCCAGGCTATTGGTGAAAAGATGGCCGGTATCACCTGCAAACTGACCCAAAAGGCTGGCGTGGATGGCCGCTTGTTTGGCTCCGTGACCAACGCTGACATCGCTGAAGAACTGACCAAGTCAGGCTTTGCTGTCGCCAAGTCTCAAGTTCGCATGCCCAACGGCCCGATCAAGACTGTCAGTGACAGCACGGTCAGTGTGGCTCTGCACACGGACGTGGTGGTTGACATCACCGTTTCGGTTTACGGCGAAACCGCCTGATAGCGGTTCACTCAAAAAAAACCGCCAGTGGCAACACGGGCGGTTTTTTTTTGCCTGAATCGTCGACTGATGACGATACGGTGATCAGGTGGACAGGCCTTTGTAGAGCATATAGGCGGCCAGCAGGTACAAAATACTCGCAAATAAGCGCTTGAGGCGTTTGACTGGCAGCTTGTGCGCTGCCTTGGCACCCCATGGCGCGGTCAAGACGCTACACGTGGCAATAACTAGCAAGCCCGGCAGCCAGATATAACCGAGCGCGTAAGGCGGCAGATGTTCCAAGCTCAAGCCGCTCAAAATATAACCCGTAGCGTTGGCCAGGGCAATTGGAAATCCAAGTGCGGCGGAAGTGGCGACCGCGTTGTGGATGGAGACGTTTACCCAGGTCATGAATGGCACACTGATAAAACCGCCACCAGCGCCCACCAGTCCTGAGAAAAAACCAATCACCGAACCGGCCCCGAGTAAACCAGCGGTTCCAGGAACTTCCCGACTGGGGGGCGGCTTTTTGTCCAGAAACATTTGCGTGGCGGAAAATCCCACAAACAATGCAAAAAAAATAGCCAGCGAGGATCCTTTGAGCAAGGCGAAAATACCCATGCTGGCGAGCAAGCTGCCAAGAACGATGCCAGGTACCAGTTTTTGTACCAGATCCCAGCGTACCGCCCCACGTTTGTGATGGGCCCGAACACTGGAGATGGACGTGAAAACAATCGTGGCCATCGAGGTCGCAATGGCCATTTTGATGGTCAATTCAGGGACCACGCCAAGTTTGGTCAGGAGGATGGTGAGGAAAGGCACCATGACCATGCCGCCGCCAATGCCAAGCAGTCCGGCCAAAAATCCCGTGCATAAGCCGAGCGTGGCCAGTTCTGCAATCAAAAGGGGATCAAGAAACATGAGGCAGGGTAAGGGTAGGGTGCCTGCGCATGTCACCGGATCGGCATCGCATCCTGAACCGGGGTTCAGGTGGGCGAGGTCAGTCGATGTCTTGGGTTCATCTGACGCGAGACGATCACGCTGACAGGACAATGTTCCAAGCCCGAGCTCTATGAGCATTGGTTCAAGGAAATATAAAACCCGGCATACACGGCAGGCAAATTGATTGTAGTGTCAGCCAGGGCTCGCTGTGGGAAAATTTGAATGGAAATGAGGATTTGTTCAGGGCCGCGCCAGCAGCACATAGATTTCATTGATCTTGATCATGCCCAATTCCATGCGCGCCTTCTCTTCCACCATCTCAAGCCCTTCTTTCAGATCCCTGACCTCTGCGGCAAGTTGCTGATTGGCCTGAACGGCCTGCTGGTTAAGCTGAGCCTGCGTCTTGAGCTGGGTTTGTAGCTGCGTCACGCTCGGAATGCTGCCGCGCCCCATCCACAACTGCGCGTGCAGGATCACGAGCAGTGAGAGCAGGGCAAGCATCACCGAACGTGAGCCCATTGCCTGCCTCAGCGAAGATTATAAAAGGCAGCTCGCCCGGGGTAGCTGGCGACATCACCCAGATCTTCTTCAATCCGCAGCAACTGGTTGTATTTCGCCATGCGGTCGGAACGACTGAGAGATCCGGTTTTGATCTGACCGGCATTAGTGCCGACAGCGATGTCCGCAATGGTGGAGTCTTCGGTTTCACCCGAACGGTGGCTGATGACGGCCGTGTAACCTGCCTTTTTGGCCATTTCGATGGCGGCAAAGGTTTCAGTCAAGGTACCGATCTGGTTGATCTTGATGAGAATCGAATTGGCGATGCCTTTTTCGATGCCTTCCTTGAAAATTTTGGTGTTGGTGACAAACAGGTCATCCCCGACGATCTGCACTTTCTTGCCCAAACGATCGGTCAGGACCTTCCAGCCCGCCCAATCACCCTCGGCCATGCCATCTTCAATGCTGATGATCGGGTATTTGTCAACCCAGGTGGCCAGCATGTCGGTCCAGGCTTCAGCACTCAGCACCAGGCCTTCGCCTTCGAGGTGGTACTGGCCGTCCTTGTAAAACTCGCTGGCTGCGCAATCCAGGCCAATGGCAATTTGCTCACCGGCGGTGTAGCCGGCTTTGTCGATGGCTTGCAGAATCAGCTGAATGGCGGCTTCGTGGCTTTCCACGCTTGGGGTAAAGCCGCCTTCGTCACCAACGGCTGTGCTCATGCCTTTTTCGTCAATAATTTTCTTCAAGGCGTGGAACACTTCAGCGCCATAACGCAGGGCTTCGCGAAAACTGGGGGCGCCCAGCGGAATGATCATGAACTCCTGCAAGTCCAGGCTGTTGTTGGCGTGTGCGCCGCCATTGATGACATTCATCATCGGTACTGGCAATTGCATGCCGCCCATGCCGCCAAAATAGCGATACAGCGGCAGGCCTGATTCTTCGGCGGCAGCCCGCGCCACGGCCATGGAAACGGCCAACATGGCATTGGCACCGAGGCGGCTCTTGTTCTCCGTGCCGTCCAGGTCAATAAGGGTCTTGTCAAGAAACGCCTGTTCTGAAGCGTCCAGACCCAGCACGGCCTCGGAAATTTCGGTGTTGATGAACTCGACAGCTTTCAAAACACCTTTGCCCAGGTAACGTGATTTGTCGCCATCGCGCAATTCGATCGCCTCGCGGCTGCCAGTGGAGGCGCCGGACGGCACTGCGGCACGGCCCATGGTGCCGGACTCCAGCAAGACGTCGCACTCGACCGTGGGATTGCCACGCGAGTCCAGAATTTCACGACCAACAATGTCAACGATTGCACTCATGGGGTTCTTTCTCCAAAAAATTTAAAGGATATAAAGCGTAAAAATTGATCAAGCGGCAAAATTGTTTTCCAGGAATCCATGCCGCTTGGTGATTTGATCCAGTGCCAACAAGGTTTCAAGCAGGGCCTTCATGTGTTTGAGCGGCACCGCGTTCGGACCATCACTGAGCGCCTTGGCCGGATCCGGGTGAGTCTCCATGAACAGGCCCGCCACACCCACCGCCACGGCTGCACGCGCCAGCACCGGAACCATCTCGCGTTGGCCACCGCTGCTGGTGCCCTGGCCGCCGGGCAGTTGCACCGAGTGGGTGGCATCAAACAC
>JBEGLK010000360.1:0-3127 GCA_041183605.1 Pseudomonadota bacterium | reverse complement strand
ATCGGGGCATGGGCCGCCTTGTTGGTGGCAATCACCACAAAGGAGTCGTTGGTCGAGGTGTCGCCGTCCACCGTGACCCGGTTGAACGAGCCCTCGGCCAATTCGGTGGCCAATTGTTTCATGAGCTCTGGGCTGACACAGGCGTCGGTTGCCATGAACCCAAGCATGGTGGCCATGTTGGGACGGATCATGCCCGCGCCCTTGCTGATGCCGGTGATGCTCACGAGTTTGCCGTCAATCGTCACCTGCGCACCAAAAGCCTTGGGCGCGGTATCGGTGGTCATGATGGCCTCCGAGGCGCGCAACCAATGGTCGGACCTGGCATCCTGGATGGCGGCATCCAGCCCGGCTTCAATACGCTCCACTGGCAGGGTTTCCATGATGACACCGGTCGAAAACGGCAACACCTGTTGCTTGGCCACACCCAGGCGAGCAGCCAGCGCCTGGCAACTGCTTGAGGCGCGCGCCAGTCCGTCAGCACCGGTTCCGGCGTTGGCATTGCCGGTGTTGATCACCATGGCGCGAATGCCCTGACCGGTCGCTAGATGTTCACGGCACAGCTGCACCGGTGCCGCGCAAAAACGGTTCTGCGTGAACACGCCAGCCACCGAAGCGCCGTCGTCGATCAGCACCACGGTCAGGTCCTTGCGGTTGGCCTTGCGGATGCCGGCTTCAGTGACACCGATGCGCACGCCGGCAATCGGAAACAATTCTGCGGGATTGGGAGGGGGGAGTTGAACGGGCATGGCTTTCTTTCTCAGGACAACTTGCCGTGGCACTGCTTGTATTTCTTGCCACTGCCACAGGGGCATGGCTCATTACGCCCAACGCGCGGCACTTCGAGTGGCATCGTGGTTTCGTCCACCTTGATTTCCACCCCACCGGTCTCGGTGGGGGCGGTGTAGGTGACGTTGCTGATGCGTTCGGCACGGTTTTCCATTTCTTCAGCGGCAGCAGCGGCTTCTTCGTTGGACTGGATGCGCACCGTCATCAGCATCTTGGTGACTTCGTTCTTGACCGCGTCGAGCATCTGGCCAAAGAGCTCGAAGGCTTCGCGCTTGTATTCCTGCTTGGGCTGTTTCTGGGCGTAGCCGCGCAGGTGGATACCCTGACGCAGGTAGTCGAGCGAGCTCAGGTGGTCGCGCCAATTGCTGTCGATGCTTTGCAACAGCACCATGCGTTCGAACTGGGTAAAGTTTTCATGCCCCACCAGCGCCACTTTTTCGTCGAACACCGTGTTGGCATGTTTTTGCACACTTTCAACGATGTCGTGGTCGGTGATGGCACTGGCGGCATTCACCTGGTGCTGCAAGGGCAGTGTCATCTGCCACTCGTCCGACAACACGCGCTCCAGCGCTGGCACGTCCCACTGCTCTTCCACCGATTCGGCGGGCACATATTGGCGCACCACGTCTTCAAAGCAGCCTTCACGCAGCGACTGGATTTGCGCCGACAGGTCGGTGGCGTCCAGAATTTCGTTGCGCTGCTGGTAGATCACCTTGCGCTGGTCGTTCGCGACATCGTCGTATTCGAGCAATTGTTTGCGCATGTCGAAGTTGCGCGCTTCCACCTTGCGCTGGGCGCTTTCGATCGAGCGGGTCACCATGCCAGCCTCGATCGCCTCGCCTTCCGGCATCTTGAGACGGTCCATGATGGCCTTGACCCGGTCACCGGCAAAAATGCGCATCAGCGAGTCGTCCAGGCTCAGGTAAAAACGCGACGAGCCCGGGTCGCCCTGACGGCCTGAACGGCCACGCAACTGGTTGTCGATGCGGCGCGACTCATGGCGTTCGGTGGCGATGATGCGTAAACCGCCAAGCGATGTCACCAGGGCATGGTCCTTGGCCCACTGGGCGTTCAAGTCGTCGATTTGTTGTTTCTTCTGGGACGCATCGAGCGCTTCGTCGTTCTCGATCGCCTCGATGATCTTGCTGATGTTGCCACCCAGCACAATGTCGGTGCCGCGACCGGCCATGTTGGTGGCTGGGCCACGATATCAGCTTCACGCGCGTGCTGCTTGGCATTGAGCACCTGGTGCGGCAATTTTTCCTTTTCCAGCAACTCGGCAATGATCTCGGAATTTTCGATCGAGGTCGTGCCCACCAGCACCGGCTGGCCGCGCTCGTAACATTCGCGGATGTCCTTGATGGCCGCTTCGTATTTTTCGCGCGTGGTCTTGTAAACGCGGTCGAGCTGGTCTTCGCGGCGGCTTGGTTTGTTGGGCGGAATGACCACCGTTTCCAGGCCGTAAATCTCCTGGAATTCATAAGCCTCGGTGTCGGCGGTACCGGTCATGCCAGACAGCTTGCCATAAAGCCGGAAGTAATTCTGGAACGTGATCGACGCCATGGTCTGGTTTTCTGGCTGGATCGCCACGCCTTCCTTGGCTTCCACCGCCTGGTGCAGGCCTTCGCTCCAGCGCCGGCCGCTCATCAAGCGACCGGTGAACTCGTCAACAATCACCACCTCGCCGCCCTGCACCACGTAATGCTGGTCGCGCAGATACAGGTGGTTGGCGCGCAACGCCGCGTACAGGTGATGCATCAGCGTGATGTTGGCCGGGTCGTACAGGCTGGCGCCTTCGGCAATCAGGCCCATCTCGAACAGGATGCGCTCGGCGTTTTCGTGCCCACGTTCGGTCAGGAACACCTGACGGGATTTTTCATCAAGCGTGAAGTCACCGACCTTCGTGATGCCTTCACCGGTTTGCGGGTCAGCCTCGCCCTCCTGCTGCTCCAGTTGCGGCACGATGCGGTTGATCGCCACATACAGATCGGTCTGGTCTTCGGCCTGGCCGCTGATGATCAGCGGGGTGCGCGCCTCGTCAATCAGGATCGAGTCCACCTCGTCAACGATGGCGTAGTTCAGGCCACGCTGCACCCGGTCGGCCGCCTCATAGACCATGTTGTCGCGCAGGTAATCAAAGCCGTATTCGTTGTTGGTGCCGTAGGTGATGTCGGAACGGTAAGCGGCCTGCTTTTCTTCACGCGACATGTTGGGCAGGTTGATGCCCACCGACAGGCCCAGGAAGTTGTACAGGCGACCCATCCACTGGGCATCGCGGTTGGCCAGGTAGTCATTGACCGTGACCACGTGCACGCCATTGCCGGTCAGCGCATTCAGGTAA
>JBEGLK010000359.1:0-3223 GCA_041183605.1 Pseudomonadota bacterium | reverse complement strand
TCTGTGGGGTCAAAGTGCGGCAGTTCGACGGCCGTTTGCGCCGCCCTTCTGGGAGAGTTGGGCTCGTGCACCTGTTGGTTCATGGCGTGTCAAGTCGCATTGCTTCCAACCGTGACTGTTGGTATTGGCGGAAGCGGTGAGATTCGAACTCACGAACCCTTGCGGGTTGCCGGTTTTCAAGACCGGTGCAATCGACCACTCTGCCACGCTTCCAGGGGGTGGATTCTAACCCGGCAATTCAGGTCACATTGCATTCACGCCGCAGCATCGCCAGCGCATCCTGCAATTTGGTGTCGCGGTCACTGAGCAACGTGGCCTGAGCCTCGTGCGCAAACTCCTGCCACAGGGCCAGGAAATCTTCCTGATGCTGTTCCGGCGCGTGGTCCTGCAGGTACCGGGTGGCCAGTTCCGGCTGCCAACCGTGTTTGCGGATTTTTCGCACCAGGGTGGCGGCGGTTTTGTCGGTCAGCAGGGTTTTGGGCGCACTGCCGGCCGCCACACACAGGCAGAGCGTCAGCACGGTGCCGTCGTCGCTGTGACCCTGGGTGAGTTTGTCCCAAGCTGATGACCGATTCCGGTCGTGCTGGCTGACCTCACTCAAGGCGTCTTCGAGCCAGAAATAGCGGCCCATGAAAGCAGGTGTCTGGTCAAACAGCTTTCTAGCCGGCAAACGTGCATCCAGCAACCGGGGCCAGTCAACCAGCACCGACTGGCGAACCTCCTCCGTCACCGCACGGTAGGCGTCCGGCAGTTTTTGGGGCAGGGTCAGCAGTTCCGGCTCAGGCTGCTGCTTGCGCAGCGCAGCGATCATTTTCTCGAAGGTGACGATCACTGCTTCGCCATCGGGCTCGGCGTCCTGCAGGTCATCGGCCGACAGACCCAACTGATCGGCAAACCAGTGCGCCGCCTCGACCACCTGCACCGCATGCTGACGCGCCAGAAATTCGGCCTGGTAATCGGCATAAGTGGCAAGCGACCAACGCGCCAGTTGCGGAATGTGACGGTCACTGAAACCGCCGCGCTCATTCATGCCAAAGTGGGTGTTTTGCGGCATCACGATCAGCGCTTTGAGCAGGTCCGAGCCCGCCTTGGAACGCGACAACAGGGAATGGTCCCGCAGCAGTCCGGCCGCCACCTGCAGGTCACCCCCACTCGCGTCCTGCAAATGCAGGCTGACCAGATTCACCAGCCGGTCGCGGGCTTTTTCAAGCTCTGGCCGCAGGTATTCGCTACCGAAGTAGCGCGCAATCTGCACCATGCCCTTGGGTGCGTCCTCAGTGATGGCGTCCAGCTTGGCCCGGTCAATCAGGCCGTGCTGCACACCATGGATCAGGGCTTTTTCAAAAAATGGCCGCGCGTCAAACAGCGAGACGCCATGCGCGGCTTCAGACCTGGCTTGTGTCATGTCAAATGGTTCAAATCGCAGACTCTTCGTCGGGGTCAATCGCGGCAGGTGTGGCTTTGCCACGGTCGGTATCGCTGGTCTCGAACTTGCCGTCATCTTCGGCCATGTCTTCCTCGTCCAGACCCAGCTCAAAGGCACGTGCCTTGGCGCGCAGTACCAGCAGCATCTCGATGAACAGGTCCGGATTTTCGTAGCGCAGCAGCCAGGCCAGTTGCATCCAGTCGGAATCGGCCACTTCGTCCTGATCCAGCCGCGCACTGGCATAGGCGTTGGCACGCAGTTCGTCTTCCGACACCATGTCGCCATCGTCTTCGACCGTGTCAAAGGTGCCGGTGCGCGCAAAGGCCTCAACCCGGCTCCACTTTTCTTCAAAATAGTCGGCCAGTGCCTCACTGCCACCTTCGAGATCACCAATCGCATTGATGAAGGCCAACGGGTCGGCGCCGTCGCGGAAAATGACCGAGTTCATCATGCCGCGCAAATGGCTGCGGGTCAGGTCGCGGTATTGCTTTTCGATCACCACGGCACGTGCAAACTGCTCGGGCGTGAGCATCAGGTTGATGATGGAGGCGCGCGAGTTGTCGTACTCCCGGATCACCGCCAGCACATCCTTGGGTGGCAATTGCTCCAACACTTCCATCAGCGCGCCATCACCCTCCCGGTCGGCCAATTCAACCAGGGCAGACTCTGCGCCCACAATATCGCCCGCGGCAATCAGGGACTGTGTTTTTTCGATCAAAGCCAAATGCTGCATGTAGGATTCCTGTCGAGTCGATGAGGTGATGCGGATGCTGACGCTTATTCCTTACGGTCAAAACCGTGCTCTTCCAGCCATTGGGCGCTGGATTCTTCATGGTCGTGATCATGATCATGGTGATGCTCGCCGTCCTTGTCGAATTCATCGGCATGACCTTGCCGACGCACCGCGCCGTGCCCGCCTTCGTTCTCGTCAGCATGCTCGTCATGCGTAGCGGCTTCGTGGTGGTGCGGTGAGGGCCGGTGGTACAGGTACTCCAGCGCCGCCGCCACCACCATGAACCAGTCGCCCTGCGGTTCCTGCAACACGTCATCGGCCAACTCCTGCGCCCAGGGCGTCAGTTGCACCGCGTCGCTCAAGCTGCTCCAGTCGGGGAATTCGTCTGATTCCAGGGTCAGCACCTGCTCCATCACGGCCGGCAACTCAAAATGGAAGCCGCCATGAAAAACCACGGCCACCATCTCGGGGCTCAGTTCCATCATCTGTTTCAAAAAGGGCATCTGGCCGCGCTTTTCCTGCAGACGTTTGCGCAGCACATTGCGCCCCTCGGAATCAGAGGCGAGGTCGTCGATCTCGGATTGGTAAGACGTGCGCAGTGCGCGAAAGAATGCAGACATGCTCATGATGTTCTCAATATGGGGTTAATTTCGTCAGCTTAAATGATGCGACTGAAATAATCTTGCCAAATCGCACGGGCGGTGTCGATCGGGCTGTCAACAGGTTGCGCTGGCGATTGTCATCATAGGCCTTGCGTTTGTCTGGGTCCGACAACACCTCATAGGCCGTCTGGACCAGCCTAAAGCGCGCTGCGGCATCAGCGGCAGTGCTGCGGTCCGGGTGGTGCAGTGCTGCCTGCTGGCGGAAAGCCTTTTTGATGTCTGCCAGCGTGGCAGAGGGGCTCAAACCCAGGGCGGAGTAATGGTCTTTCATTGAACAATCCAGGACATCGGGCTTCAGTGGCCGGCAAAATCACGCAGGGTGAACAGTTTCAGTCCACCCGCGCGCAACTTGTCAGACCCGCCAAGTTCGGGTAAATCCACAATGGCCGCGCCTTCCATGAC
>JBEGLK010000358.1:2149-2819 GCA_041183605.1 Pseudomonadota bacterium | reverse complement strand
GCGGTGGCGCCTGTGACCCTGATCGACCGCGACCTGCTGCGTTTTGACGAAATCTGGGCGGCTGCCGGTCATCCGCATGGTGTCTTCAAACTGAATCCGGCTGACCTGGTGTTTTTAACCGGTGCCCCCGTGGTCGATGTGGTGGCTGGGGAAATCAGGTGATTTTCAACCCGCAGGCCCTGAAATTTCTGGCGGCCAGGGCCAGTCAGGTGCGTGCCAGCGCGCCAGACTCCGCGCAGCCGGTGGTATCGCCCTGCACCTCGGTGTGCCAGATCGACACATTAACCGGCTTGTGCGAGGGCTGTTTGCGAACCATGGATGAAATTGGGTGCTGGAGCAGCGCCGATGAGGGCTTCAAACGCGTGGTCTGGAGCCGAATCGAGGCGCGTCTGGCGCAATGTGAGGTGACATGAAAAACATCACTTTCTACCTGGATTTTGTTTCGCCTTATGCCTACCTGGCATTCGAAAAGTTGCCAGAAGTGCTGATGGGGCACAGTACCAGCGTGACTTACAAACCGGTGCTGCTGGGCGCGCTGTTCAGGCACCACGGGCACTCGGGCCCGCCGGGAATTGCAGGCAAACGTGAGTGGACCTACCGCCAGGTGTTGTGGCTGGCCCACCAGCAGGGCGTCAATTTGCAAATGCCCGCCAGCCACCCGTTCAAGCCG
>JBEGLK010000358.1:0-2131 GCA_041183605.1 Pseudomonadota bacterium | reverse complement strand
CTGGACTTGTTGCGGCTGGCGCTGGCCTGCGGCGCGCAAGAGCAACCCAACCGGTATGTGTGCGAGACGGTGTTTCGCCACGTCTGGCAAGGTGGCCTGGAAGCGACGGACCCGGTGCGGCTGGAGGCGCTCAGCCAGCAGTTGAACCCGGTGCAACGGCCGGATAGCGACGAGGTCAAGGCACGTCTCAAGGCCAATACGGCCGAGGCCATCACGCGCGGCGTGTTTGGTGCGCCAACTTTTGAGGTCGACGGCAAACTGTTCTGGGGGCTCGATGCGCTGCCCATGTTGCAGGCTTATCTGGCGGGTGACGCCTGGTTTGGCGAAGCATGGGATGCTGCGGCCGCCATTCCGCCGGGCGTGCCGCTCAGATAAGTCCCTTTGGTCGGGTTTGGCAGGCCGAACTCCCTAGAATGTTTGCCTCACAAACCGGAAACCAAGCATGTCACAGGGACCCATCCGCATTCGCGGCGCGCGCCAGCACAACCTCAAGAATCTTGATCTGGACATTCACACCGGTGAACTGACCGTGGTCACCGGCCCGAGCGGATCGGGCAAGTCCAGTCTGGTGTTCGATACCCTGTTTGCCGAGGGCCAGCGTCGTTACGTGGAGACTTTCAGCGCCTACGCGCGCCAGTTTCTGGACCGCATGGACAAGCCGGCGGTGGACAAGGTCGAAGGCGTGCCGCCGGCGATTGCCATCGACCAGACCAACCCGGTGCGCTCAAGCCGTTCCACCGTGGGCACCATGACCGAGCTCAACGACCATCTGAAGTTGTTGTTTGCCCGCGCCGGGTCGCTGTTCGACCGGGTGACGGCGCAGCCGGTGCGCCACGACACCCCGGAAACCATTTATGCCCAATTGCAGGCGCGTGTGGGTAGCAGCGATGCGCGTCTGGCCATCACCTTCCCGGTGGAGTTACCCGCCAGCGCCACGCCGGCTGAAATCGAACAATGGTTGTCGGTGAGTGGATTCACCAAGGTGCAAGCCGAGCGCGAAGTAGAGGTCGAGGCCGGCCCGGTGGTCGACAAGAAAAAAACAGGAAAACCTGGCGCCGCGCCGATCACCAGGCGCAAGGTACTTGATGTCGTGGCTGACCGATTTCGCCTAAGCAATGCCGAGCGCGCCCGGGTGCTGGAAGCCATCGAGGTGGCACTCAAACACGGCAGCGGGCGCATGACGGTGTATCAGCTGGATGCACCGACGGAGGAACGGGCGTCGGAGCCTGTCCTCTGGAAGTTTTCAACCGGGCTGCATTGTCCGGAGAGCAACCTGCGCTACACCGACCCGATTGCGTCGATGTTTTCCTTCAATTCGGCAGTGGGTGCCTGTGATACCTGTCGCGGCTTTGGCCGGGTCATTGGCGTGGACTATGGTTTGGTCATTCCCAACGACAAGCTGACCTTGCGCGCCGGCGCCATCAAGCCGATGCAAACCCCGGCATGGCAAGAGGCACAAGACGATCTGATGCGTCATGCCGAGACCGAGGGCATTCCGCGCGACACCCCCTGGAGCAAGCTGTCCCCCGAACAGCAGCACTGGGTGATTCATGGCTCGCCACACTGGAAAGGCAAGTGGAACCAGCACTGGTTTGGCGTCAAGCGCTTTTTTGAATACCTGGAAACCAAGTCCTACAAGATGCACATCCGGGTGCTGTTGTCCAAGTACCGCAGTTACACGCCGTGTCCGGATTGCGGTGGTGCGCGCCTGAAAACCGAGAGCCTGTTGTGGCGTATCGGTTCCAAAGCTGACGCGGACGCGGTGCTGGCACCCCACCAGCGCTTCATGCCGCAAGGTGTGTCCTGGCGCCGCGAGCAACTGGAGGCGCTGCCGGGTCTGAGTCTGCATGACCTGATGCTGTTGCCGCTGGACCGTTTGCGCCTGTTTTTCGAGACCATGCAGCTGGCGCAACTCCATCCGGGGGTGTCGGAAGCCGATCAAAAAACCCTCAAGTTGCTGTTCGAGGAGATCAGCACCCGCCTCAAATACCTCAGCGAGGTGGGCATTGGCTACCTCACGCTGGACCGGCAAAGCCGAACCCTCAGCGGCGGTGAAGTGCAGCGCATCAACCTCACCACCGCATTGGGCACCTCGTTGGTCAACACCCTGTTTGTGCTCGATGAGCCCAGC
>JBEGLK010000357.1:0-2669 GCA_041183605.1 Pseudomonadota bacterium | reverse complement strand
GCCGAGCCGGGTGGCCCTGCTGGAGGCCAAGAATCCATCGGTGGACGCCTTTCTGTCGGGCATTCTGGCGGTGGTGATTGCCTCACCCTGCACCGCGCCGTTCATGGGTGCTTCGCTGGGCTTGGCGCTGGCCTTGCCCACGCTACAGGCGCTGGCGATCTTCACCACCCTGGGACTGGGCATGGCGCTGCCCTATCTGGCCGCCAGTTGGTCACCGGCGCTGGCGCGCAAGTTGCCGCGCCCGGGCGCCTGGATGATTACTTTCCGCCATGCCATGGCGTTCCCCATGTTTGCCACGGTGATCTGGCTGGTCTGGGTGCTGGGTCAGCAAAGCGGCATCAATGGCGCAGCAAGCCTGCTGGCCCTGCTTTTGAGCCTGACGCTGCTGATCTGGGCACTGGGTTTGCCGGGCCGCAGCCGTGCGATCCTGACCACACTGTCATTGGCACTGCTGGCCTTTTTAACCGGCTCCATTGGACACAACGTCATCAAGCCGCTGGAGAGCACTGGCCCCACATCCAGCACAGCCTTGTGGCAAGCCTGGACCCCCGGCAAGGTCGATCAGGTGCTCAGCGCCGGTGCGCCGGTCTTTGTGGACTTCACCGCGGCCTGGTGTGTGACCTGCCAGTACAACAAATCCACCACGCTCGCCAACAACGAGGTGCTGAGCGACTTTGCCGCCAAAAAAGTGACGCTGCTGCGTGCCGACTGGACGCGCCGCGACCCGACCATCACCGCGGCGCTTGCCCAACTGGGGCGCAACGGCGTGCCGGTCTACGTGCTTTATCAGTCTGGGCGATCGCCCGTGGTGCTGTCAGAAATTTTGTCGGTGACCGAAGTGCGCAAGGCCTTGGCGACGCTCTAGTGCTGCGACAATCGGCCCATGAATCCGACGACCGCACCCTCCACTTTCGCCCCCCTCAAGAACGACACTTTTCTGCGTGCCTGCCTGCGTCAGGCCACAGACTACACACCGATCTGGATGATGCGCCAGGCCGGACGTTTTCTGCCTGAATACCGCGCCACGCGCGCCAAGGCTGGCAGTTTCATGGGGCTGGCCACCAACACAGACTTTGCCACCGAAGTCACTTTGCAGCCGCTGGATCGCTTCCCGATCGATGCCGCCATTTTGTTCAGTGACATCCTGACCGTGCCAGACGCGATGGGCCTGGGACTGTCATTTGCATTGGGCGAAGGCCCCAAATTCGCATCCCCGGTGCGTGATGAGGCGGCAGTGGCCAAATTGCAGGTGCCCGACATGGACAAGCTGCGTTATGTGTTCGACGCCGTCACATCCATCCGCAATGCGCTCAATGGCAGGGTGCCACTGATCGGTTTCAGCGGCAGCCCCTGGACCCTGGCTTGTTACATGGTCGAGGGTGCCGGCTCGGACGACTACCGGCTGGTCAAGACCATGATGTACAGCCGCCCGGACCTGATGCACAAAATCCTGCAGACCAACGCCGACGCGGTGGCGCTTTACCTCAACACCCAGATCGAAGCCGGTGCGCAGGCCGTCATGATTTTTGACAGCTGGGGTGGTGTGCTGGCCGACGGTGCTTTCCAGGAATTCAGCCTGGCCTACACGCGCCGCGTGCTGTCGCAACTGCACAAAGAATACCAGGGCGCACGCATTCCCAGCATCGTGTTCACCAAAGGCGGCGGCTTGTGGCTCGACGAAATGGCGCAACTGGACTGCAACGTGCTGGGTCTCGACTGGACCGTCAACCTGGCCAAGGCGCGTGCCCAGGTGGGTGACAGCAAGGCCTTGCAGGGCAATTTGGACCCCAACGTGTTGTTTGCGCAGCCAGCACAAATCGAGGCGGAAGTCATCAAGGTACTCAACGCCTTTGGCACACCGCATCACGGCGAAGGCGACGGCCCAACGCATATCTTCAATCTGGGACATGGCATCAGCCAGCACACGGATCCCGAACATGTCGCTGCGCTGGTGCATGCCGTGCATACACATTCCCGAAAAATGCGCATTGCCGGCTGACCCAGGCCGTCTTTCGGACCAAGCCGGTGCGAGTAGGCCCGCTAGCACTTTTTTGATTGTTTTACCAGCCCTTTGCAACAAAATAATAGCACTTTTTTGATTGTTTTACCAGCCCTTTGCAACAAAATAAATTGTTACTTATGCACAAAAATGGGCATGATCTGGAATCAGATTATTTTCTTTTTAGAGCTGCTTCGAGTTCATAAAAAATTCATAAGTCATTGATTCATATAGGCTTTAGAATTTGCCTTTTTTCTGAGCAAATTAACAAAAGCCTTGATTTGCAAGGCTTGGAAGCTCTTCCAGGGCCCTTATCAACAAAGTTATCCTGCAAGGCTTGGAAGCTCTTCCAGGGCCCTTATCAACAAAGTTATCCACAGAAAACTTGGATGACTTATAAAAGCTCTCAAAATCAAGCACTTAACGCTCTATCCGCAAGTTCACTTGAACAATATGACTCAAATACCCGTCACGGAAAAGTGCTTGACACAAGTGCTGGTTCATACCCCGGCGCACAGTCAGATGGCGGGTGTTTTGAGTTATTGGAGCGACATCGAGTTGGCACCCGGCACCCTTGTGCGTGTGCCGCTGGGACAACGCGAACTGCTGGGCGTGGTCTGGCCTGCCGAGCAGCCATCCGAGGCGGTGTTGGACCCGGCCAAGCTGCGCC
>JBEGLK010000356.1:0-2619 GCA_041183605.1 Pseudomonadota bacterium | reverse complement strand
GACGACTCGCTCGACGTGTTTGGTGTGCACGGTGTCTGCGGCATCATGGGTGCCATCCTGACCGGTGTCTTCAACAGCCCGGCCTTGGGCGGCCCCGGCTATGTGGCCGACTGGGTGACGGCTTCCATGGTCACCGCTGCCGACTTCTCCGTTGCCTCACAAGTCTGGGTGCAAACCAAAGCGGTGCTGACCACCGTGATCTGGTCTGGCGTGGTGTCGTTCATTGCCTTCAAGATTGTTGACCTGACGATTGGTCTGCGCGTCTCCGAAGAGCATGAGCGTGAAGGTCTGGATGTCACATCGCACGGTGAGTCGGCTTACAGCCGGTAATCAGAGAGGGGGCAGCGGGCATCACATGCTCGCTGCCAAGAGAGAGGTTTTTCCTTGAGAACTTGAACCCACCCAGCTTCGGCTGCGGTGGGTTTTTTTTCATTTGCCACCATGACCGTCCTATCTTCCCACTCGCCAGAAGCCTGGCATATCGCCGTCACACATACCGCAGCACTTGGCGAGTCGCCGTTCTGGCATCCACAAGAGCAAAGGCTTTACTGGGTGGATATCTCGGGCAAACAAATCCTGCGCGCCAGCGCTGACATGGACAGGGTGGAGGCCTGGGACATGCCGAGCGAGCCCGGCTGCATTGCACCTGCCGCCAGCGGCGGCCTGGTCATCGCGCTGCGCCATGGTGTCTTTCGTGCGCCGGTTTGGGGCGGTCCGCTATTACACCTGGCAACGCTGGACTATGACTCCGCGCATATGCGCGCCAACGATGGCAAATGTGACGCCCTCGGACGCTTCTGGGTAGGCACCATCGACGAGACCCGCACAACACACAACGCCGCCCTGTTCTGCATTGATGCCCGAGGCAGCGCAAACACCGGTTCGCCCCGGGTCGATTGCATGATCCACCCGGCCGACCTGCCCGCCACCACCCTCAACGGGCTGGCCTGGAGCCCTGACGACCGCACCTTTTACTGGGCCGACACACCCAGTCACACGGTCTGGTCCCAGGAACACGACCTGAAGAACAATCGCCTGGGCGAGCGGCGCGTCTTTGCCAGCTTCAAGACCAAGCCCGCTGGTTGGGCGCCCGATGCGCTGGACGCGGGAAACGGCGGCTACCGGGGGCGCCCGGACGGCGCCGCGGTCGATTCCCGGGGCAACTACTGGGTGGCCATGTTCGAAGGCCGCCGGGTCTGCCAGTTTGCGCCTGACGGCAAGCTGTTAGCCGAATTTTCCGTCCCCCTGCAATGTCCCACCATGCCCTGTTTTGGAGGTGAAGACCTGAAAACCCTGTACCTGACCAGCGCCCGCCACCACCGCAACGCTGACGAATTGGCGGCCTATCCGCTGTCGGGCTCAGTGCTGTCGATGCGGGTTGATGTCGCGGGCATGCCGGTCAATTTTTTCCAGGATTGAACCCCATGACATTTCTCAACTTTGTCACAACTAAAGCAGCGCGGAAGTGGACGTCCGGCCCGGTCAGGACTAAACTGAATTTCCAGTTTTAACCTCTCAGGAGATTCATCATGACAGACGCCCTGCAACACAGCAAAGACAAACTCATGGAAGATCTGCACCAGGGCATTGCGGATGCAGAAGAGTTGCTGAAACTCACCGCCAACCAGGCTGGGGAAGGCACAGCTCAATTGCGTGAGCGTGTCCGTGACCGCATGAGCAAGGCCAAGGCCGAATTGCTCCATCTGCAACAGGCCACGGTAGAAAAAGCCAAGGCGGCAGGCCACGCCACAGACGTGTATGTCCATGAAAATCCCTGGAAGTCGGTGGGCATCGCGGCCGGCATCGGGCTGGTGGTTGGCCTGTTGATCAGCCGCCGCTAACACCCATGACGGGCGAAACCCCCGGTCTTTTTGGCCAGTTGCAGCAGTCGTTGGGCAACCTCATTGAACTGTTCCGGGTTCGGTTGGCCCTGCTGGGCACCGAGATCGGACTGGAAAAGCAGCGCCTGGCCGCTGGCCTGTTCTGGGGCGCCGCCGCCTTGGTGAGCCTGACGCTGGCTGCGGCACTGTTCTGCGGCTTTGTCATCTTGCTGCTCTGGGACAGCTACCGGCTGGCGGCCGTGGCTGTGCTGGCCCTGTTTTTTCTCGGTTGCGGACTGTTCCTGATCCAAGTGGCGCAGCGCCGGCTCGGTGCCGGGTCCAACCTGTTCAGCACCAGTCTGGCCGAGCTGGAACGTGACCGCGCCAGCTTTACGTCAACAACGCCAAATGAGCCCCAATGAGCTGCAACTGCGCCAGCAGCGCCTGTTGATCCGCAGCGCTGAGTTGCGCCTGCAACTGCGCGGCGATTTGCAGCGACTGCAGCGCCCGGCCTCCAAGGCCGATCAGGTATGGGGCGGCTGGACCTGGCTGCGTCAACATCCGCAGTGGCCGGCTGGTGCGCTGGCGCTGCTTCTGGCCCTCAAACCTAAACGTGTTCTGTCATGGTCCGGCAAACTCTGGTGGGTATGGAGATCTGCCCGCCTGCTGCGTCGCTGGCGTGCCGTCCTGCTGAAGCCAGCGTCCCCGCGTTGACGAAATCATCGCGACTTGTGCTCTACCATTGGGGCGTCACATCAACTGTGAAATCCCATGGACATCGCCCTGCAACACCTTATTG
>JBEGLK010000355.1:0-2649 GCA_041183605.1 Pseudomonadota bacterium | reverse complement strand
ACCTATGCGATCCAGACCATTGCCGAGGCCGGTGACAACATCATTGCCAGCACCGCGCTGTATGGCGGCACCTACAACCTGTTTGCCCACACCTTGCCGCTCTCGGGCATCACCACCCGTTTTGCCGACCCGCGCGACCTCGCCAGTTTTGAGACCCTGTTCGACGACAAGACCAAGGCCGTTTTCATCGAATCGGTCAGCAACCCGCAGGGCACCGTGACCGACATCGCGGCGCTGGCCGACATCGCGCACCGCCATGGTGTGCCGCTGATTGTGGACAACACGGTGGCCACACCCTACCTGCTGCGCCCGATCGAACATGGCGCCGACATCGTGGTGCATTCACTCACCAAATACATGGGCGGCCACGGGACCAGCATTGCCGGCGTCATTGTGGACTCGGGCAAGTTTCCCTGGGCTGAACACAAGGCCCGCTTCAAGCGCCTCAACGAACCCGACCAGGACCAGAGTTACCACGGTGTGGTCTACACCGAGGCCCTCGGGCCGGCGGCCTACATTGGGCGCGCCCGCGTGGTGCCGCTGCGCAATACCGGTGCGGCGCTGTCGCCGTTCAACGCGTTCCTGATTCTGCAGGGCATCGAGACCCTGGGCCTGCGCATGGACCGCATCAACGACAACACGGCCAAGGTCGCGGAATTCCTGCAGTCCCATCCGAAAGCCGCGTGGGTCAATTACGCGGGCCTGCCGAGCCATCCTGACCATGCGCTGGCGCAAAAATACCTCGGCGGCAAGGCCTCGGGCCTGCTCACCTTTGGCGTCAAGTCAGCACCCGGCGAAGGGCGCAAGGCCGGTGCCGCTTTCCTCGACGCACTGCAACTGTTCACACGTCTGGTTAATATCGGGGACGCCAAGTCACTCGCCACGCACCCGGCCTCGACCACACACCGCCAGTTGTCACCGGCGGAACTGATCAAGGCTGGCGTCCCTGAAGACGCGGTGCGCCTGTCGATTGGCATTGAGCACATTGACGACTTGTTGGCAGATCTGGCACAGGCGCTGGCTGCCGTTTAAACCGCTGCACGCCAGCTTGGCGGAGGACGTGGCAAACCGCCCCGTGCCTCCGGCTCCCTTGCGTTGTGGCCCAGGGAGACACCATGAATGACCGGATCAACCAGTTACTGGCCCAGATGGCTGCACTGGAGGCGGACCTGAAAGAGGCTGTTCACGAGCAGCAAAGCAGGGTGTTTTTCCAGATCAAGGGAAAACGGGTCGAGTTCGAGGGCTCGATCAAGGCCGCCCACCTCAAGTTAAAAACCAATTTTTTCCGTTGGTTGGTTACCTACCGCCCCAAGAACCTGATCACCGGCCCGATCATCTACAGCATGATTGTCCCGCTCATGCTGCTGGACCTGTGTGTGAGCTTTTACCAGTGGAGCTGTTTTCCGATTTACGGCATCACCAAGGTGCGGCGCAGCGACTTCATCGTGTACGACCGCGCCCAACTCGGCTACCTCAACTTCATCGAAAAATTCCACTGCCTGTATTGTGAATACGGCAATGGCTTGATGGGTTACATGCGCGAGATCCTGGCGCGCACCGAGGCCTATTTTTGCCCGATCAAACATGCCCACAAGATCCTGGGCACCCATGGCCACTACAACCGGTTTCTGGAATACGGCGACGGCGAGGATTACGAGGCCAAGCTGGAAGAGTTCCGCCAGGACCTGGGCAAGCTGAAATAACGAAAACCTTGCGGGTCAGTTGGACCCGCGCCGGTTCAGCAGGGCGTACAACACGATGGCGCCAAAGGTGGCGGTACCGATGCCACCCAGCGCGAAGTCGCCAAACTTGAGGGTGAAATCACCGGTGCCCAGAATCAGCGTGATGGCGGCCACGATCAGGTTCTTGTTGTCCGAGAAGTCCACCTTGTTTTCGACCCAGATGCGGGCACCCGCCACCGCAATCAGGCCGAACACCACGATGCTGACGCCACCCATGACCGGCAGCGGAATCACCTGAATCACCGCGCCGAACTTGGGGCTGAAACCCAGCACCACAGCCAGCAGCGCTGCCACCAGAAACATGGCAGTCGAATAAGTTTTGGTGGCCGCCATGACACCGATGTTCTCGGCGTAGGTGGTGACACCGGTGCCGCCGGCTGCGCCGCTGACCATGGTGGCGACCCCATCACCGATGAAGGCGCGACCCATGTAGACGTCGAGGTTCTTGCCGGTCATGGCGGTCACGGCCTTGATGTGGCCGAGGTTTTCCGCCACCAGAATGATGGCCACCGGGGCAATCATCAGCATGGCCTTGGCGTCAAACACCGGGCTTGCAAAACCGGGCACGCCGAGCCAGGCCGCATTGAACAGGCCGCTCAGGTCCATCGGCTTGCCCAGGCCCAGGCCGTTGGTCAACACCGCATAAAGCAGGCTGGCCAGCAGCAGGCCGACCAGGATCAGCAGGCGTTGCACCATGCCGCGCGTGAACACGGCCACCAGCGCCACGCAGATAAATGTGGCCGCCTGCATCCAGCTGTCAAAGTTGCCGGCTGCCATGTTCTTGATCGGCACGCCGGCCAGGTTCAGGCCAATCACGGCCACCACCGAGCCGGTCACAACAGGCGGCATCAACTTTTCGATCCAGCCGGTGCCAGACACCTGCACCAGCAAGCCGATGGCGGTGTAC
>JBEGLK010000354.1:0-4782 GCA_041183605.1 Pseudomonadota bacterium | reverse complement strand
GACCTATGTCGAACTGCTGGCGATAAGCCTCGCGCGATTTTTCTGTGGACAGACGGTGTTGATCCATGTAGTTCAACTGTTCGCTGAGACTGCGCACATCGCTGTAAGCAATCGACAGCGTCTGACGCACATCGCGGCAGGCCTTTTCCTGCAAATCACGCGCTTGCTCCTTCTGGTCCACGGCCTGGCGCTCGCGAGCCTTGTCGGAGCCGCCTCGAAACAGGTTGTAGTTCAGTACCAGCTCAACGCCATTGGTCCGTGTGCCACCAATGATGCCGCCGGTGTTGCTCTCATTGCTGGCATAGGCACGGAAATCCAGGCGCGGCAGGTAGGCTGCCTTGGCAGATTCAATCGCTGTTTTGTAGGCGCGCACGTTTTCCACCGCGGCATTCAGGGTCGGGCTGCCTTGCAGGCCATCGCGCATCAAGACAGTGGTAGATGCAGGCATGGTTCCAAGCTTGAACGGCTCGGGCAGTGACGGCAAATTGGCGGGTGGTTTTTCACCGACAATGCGCAGGTAACGCGCGCTCACATCGTGCAGATTGGTCAACTCGGTCAGTAAATTAGACTCGGCCAGCGCCAAACGGCCATTGGCCTGCTCAACGTCTACCCGGCGCCCCACACCCGCATTTGCTCGCTCTTCCACCAACTGGGTGGTTTGCTTGTGTTCCGCATAATTTTGCGTGGCAGCCTCCACCAGCTCGCGGTAACGCACCACATCGGCGTAGGCCCGAATGGCTTCAAGCGCTGCGGTCTCGGAGACTTCCAGCAACTCGTAGTAACGTGTCAACTTGGCATAACCCAGACGCTTGGCTTCATTGGCAGTGAACATGCCGTCAAACAGCATCTGGTTCAGGGTGATCTGGGCGGCATTGAAGTTATAAGTGCCATAACTGCCACCTGGCGCTGTAGGGGTTTCGCGGGCTTCGCGTCCTGTGTTGGCCGTCAAGTCGACGCGCGGAAAAAATCCGCCACGGGCAACATCACGCTCATTGCCGGCAGCATTAAAGCCATTCCAGCGCGCCTGCACTTCAGGATTGGTGGCAACAGCCTTGCGTGCTGCCTGCACCATGGGTGCGGGTAAGGTTTGAGCCTGAGCCGCGCCCACAGACATCAGCACAGCCAATGCCACCAAAGAAATCTTTTTATCCTTAGAATTCATAAAACCCCCGGTTAGATATTTGTAACTACTTATAAAAAGTACAAGAATTTAGTTTACGAATTATTATGTCTTATTTCTTGATAATTCTCAAAACTGCCAATTCATGACTACCTTAGTCACGTCCTTCATCAAGTCACCCGGATGGCGTGGCTTGCACAGAAGCGTGTGGTGGTTGCTGTTGGGGGTATCGTTACTTTTTATTACCTCGTTTGCCGCGCCGGATCTGGACAAGACCCAAGCCTTGGCGCAGCAACGATATGGTGCCCAAGCCGTTGCCAATATCGTGGCCTGGCGCAAGCTGATTGAGGAAACACGCGAGCTGCCTGACATGGACAAGCTCAACAAGGTCAACACTTTTTTTAACCGCCGCATCCTTTACCAGACCGACATGCAGGTCTGGCAGCAAGAAGACTATTGGGCCACACCGCTTGAATTCATGGGCCGCGGTGCAGGTGACTGTGAAGACTTTTCCATAGCCAAATACATCACCCTGCAAATGTTGGGCATCAGCAATGAACATCTGCGACTGTCGTATGTGCGCTACAAAGTGGGCGCTACCCCCCCCATTGCCCACATGGTGCTGGGTTATTACCCGGAGCCCACCTCGGAACCCTATATCCTTGACAACATGATCAGCAGCGTGCGCCTGGCGTCCATGCGCACCGACCTGACCCCGGTTTTCAGCTTCAACAGCGACGGGCTTTGGGTGGGCGGAGCCACTACGTCCTCTGCCGACCCAACTGCCCGGCTGTCGCGCTGGCGCGACGTGTTAGCATGCGCCAGGACGGCGTCCTCTAAAGCAGACCCATTTAAAAAAGTAACCCAGCGAGTCCACCATGTCACTCATCAAACAACTCTGGATTGCCATCATTCTGGTCATGACCGTCGCTTTTGGCGGCAGCATGATTGTCAGTGTGCTCTCGGCGCGCCACTACCTGGAGCAGCAGCTACAGGTCAAAAACATCGACAACGCCACCGCGCTGGCCTTGTCTCTGACGCAGCTCCCCAAGGATGAGGTCACGGTTGAGTTGCAGGTGGCGGCGCAGTTTGATGCCGGCCATTACCGTTTTATCCGGATTGTGTCGCCCAAGGGGCAAACCCTGGTTGAGCGCGTCTCTGACAGCAAGGAGCATTGGGCTCCCGACTGGTTCATCAAGTTGTTTCCCATTCACACCACGCCCGGTCAGGCGCTGATCCAGGACGGCTGGATCCAGTACGGCACACTCACGCTCGCCAGCCAGGACGTCTATGCCTACAAGAGCCTGTGGGATGGCACGGTTGAATTACTGTTGTGGTTTGTGCTGGGCGCTGCCGTCACCGGTGTCATCGGCACCCTGGCCATGCGCATCATCACCCGGCCGCTGGGTGAAGTTGTCGGTCAGGCACAAGCCATCGCCGAGCGCCGCTTCCTGACCATCACCGGCCATGAACGACATGGTGGGCCGACTCAAAACCATGTTCAGCGAAGAAGCGGCAAGGCTTGAAGCGCTGCGCAAAAAGGTCAACCGCGATGCGGTCACCGGTCTGTCAAGCCGCGAATACTTTTTGTCGCACTTGCGTGAAGCCGTGCAAGGCGACCAATTTGGTTCCGCCGGCAGTCTGGTCATGGTGCGCCTGCTCGACCTGAAAGAGCTCAACACCCGCCTGGGCCATCAACAGGCCGACGCCCTGCTCAAAGACGTGGGGACCGAGCTTTACAACAGTGGCGACGGCCGCGTGGGCCAACGCGCCGGACGCGTCAAGGGCGCAGAATTTGCAATCGTCTGCCCCAGCTTTGCCACCGCCACCGAAGCCGCCCAAGACATCCACACCCGGCTCATGCAAAACGTTTTGCCCAAGTGGCAGGACAAAGTGCCAGACATGTTCCATCTCAGTGCGGTGCGTTACCAGCACGACCAGAACATTGGCCAACTGCTGGCACGCGCCGACGAAATGCTGGCCCAGGCAGCCAGCAAGGGAGCCAACACCTGGCACGCAGACGAGGGTGGCTCAACCAAGCCCGCGGTGCCGGCCGAACAATGGCGCACCTTGCTGACCGAGGCCGTCACGGGTGGCCGCCTGGCATTGAGCTTCTTCCCGGTCATGTCGGGTGACGGCAACAATGCCATGCACAAGGAAGGTGTGATCCGCCTGAAAGTGGATACGCAGGGCACCTTGATGTCGGCGGGCGACTTCATGCCCATGGCGGCCCAACTCAACCTGACCGCCCCGATCGACCTAAGCGTGGTCAAGCTGGCCATTGACTACCTGGGTACCACGACAGGTGACGTGGCCGTCAACCTGTCGGCCGAAACCATTGGCAACTTCAACTTCCGCAACGAGCTCACACAGCTGCTCAAGACCTACCCCGATGTCTGCAAGCGTTTGCTGTTTGAAGTGCCCGAGTACGGCGTGTTCCGCCAGTTCGATGCTTTCCGCGACCTGGCGCGCAACCTCAAGCAACTCGGTTGCCGCGTCGGTGTGGAGTATTTTGGTCAGCGTTTTGCCGAAAGCGACAAACTGGCCGACCTCGGGCTGGACTACATCAAGGTGCATCCCAGCTACATTCGCGGCATTGCCGACAACGAAGGCAACCAGGAATTCCTCAAAGGCCTGTGCAAGATGGCGCACGCCTTCGGCATCACCGTGGTGGCGCTGGGGGTCGAGAACCAGTCTGACCTGCCGCTGCTGGCCGAGCTTGGCTTTGACGGGGTGACCGGGCCAGGGGTCAAGTGAACAAGCTGGCTTTCCTGCTGTGCTTAGCCTGCTCACCCATGGGGGCAGCACTGGCGCAAACCATGGCCTACGCGCCACCGTCGGCCGCGGTCATGGAAGACGCGCCGCCCGCGGTGCGCAAAGCGTTGCAAGAGGCGACTACGCTGGAGTCAGAGCAGGATGGCGCCAATACCACCGACAAGTTATGGCAGGCCGCCGTGCTGTATTGCCAGACTTCGCGCTGGGGCAATGCCGAAGGCCAGTACCGCCTGGGCATGCTCTACGCGTTTGGTCAGGGCGTGCCTGCCAACCCGGCTTATGCAGCCAGTTTATTCTCGGTCGCTGCGTCCATGGGCCACGCCCAGGCACACCAGATGCTTGAGACCATTCAACTCACGTCGAGCAAGCTGCCAGAATGTGTCACACGGGACCAGCCACCAGAGAAAGCGCCTGCGCCACCACCTCTGCTGCCCTTCTACCATGATCTGCCGGCTGACCTGCACCCCGGCAAAGGCCTGTCGATCGAGAAATACCTGCTCACCCTGCCCAGCCAGAAACGCTGGCTCATATCACTTGCCACCACCATGAGCGAGTGGTACGCACTTGACCCCAAACTGGTGCTGTCCATGATTGCGGTGGAGTCCAACTTCAACACCAGCGCCCAATCGCCCAAAGCGGCCATGGGCCTGATGCAGCTCATCCCAGATACGGCCGTGCGCTTTAACGTGCGCAACGCCTATGACGCCACGCAAAACTTGCGCGGCGGCATGCGTTACTTGCGCTGGTTGTTGTCCTATTACCGCGGCAACATCAGCTATGCCGCTGCAGCCTACAACGCCGGTGAAGGCCGGGTCGACCGCTACAAGGGCGTGCCGCCTTTTCCTGAGACGCGGGCCTATGTCAAACGCGTGCTCGGACTGTATGGC
>JBEGLK010000353.1:0-3111 GCA_041183605.1 Pseudomonadota bacterium | reverse complement strand
GCCAGCACGTCGTCGCGCTCGCGCATCGACAACAAAAACAGGCAAAGTGAGGCGATCACCAGCAGGCCGAACACCAGCACGAACATGGCACCCACCTGTTGCGCCGGACTGAGGTTTTTCAGTGTTTGGTACATGGTTGGGGCTCAAACGTCGCGCAGGGCGATCACCGCCTCGCGGGCGCGCTGCAAAAAGGGGCGGCATTCTTCACCGGGCAAGACCTGGGTTGGCGCGCCAAAGGTCACCGAGCAGAGCACCGGCACCGGCACCACTTCACCCTTGGGCATGACGCGCTGCACGTTGGCGATCCAGACCGGAATGAGCTCCACCTGCGGAAACTTCACGGCCAGGTTGTAAAGCCCGGCCTTGAACGGCTGCGGGTCGTCAAAATGGCCGCGTGTGCCTTCCGGGAACAGGATCAGCGAGTTGCCAGCGGCCAGCGCCTCAATGAGCGGCTCCAGCGGGTCCTCGCTTGTATTGCGCTCGCGCGAGACATACACCACGTTGAACACCGCCGTGGTGATCCAGCGTTTGAGGGGTGACTTGGTCCAGTATTCGCGGGCCGCCACCGCCTTGGTGTCGTGGCGCAGGTCTTTGGGCAGGGCCGCCCAGATCATCACCATATCGGCGTGGCTTTGGTGGTTGGCAAAATAAATGCGCTGCTCGGCCTTGGGTGGACAACCCCACCAGCGCGCCTGGGCACCGGTGAGCACACGAATCAGACCCAGAAAAAACAGGCTGACCAGCTTGGCCGCCAGCGGCGACAGCCAGACCGTGGTGCGGCTGCGCCGGTTGCGCGGTTCAGGCCGTGTTGGGCTCACGGCAGTTCCGCGCCTTCGAGGCGCTGGGTGATGACGGCGGCGCGTCCCGCGACGTAACTCGAGTTGGGCAGTTTCTCAAAATATTTGGGCCGCGGCAGCATCACTGCAAGCCGTGCTGCCTCGTAGGCACTGAGCTGGGACGCGGACTTGCGAAAATAATGCTGGGCCGCCGCCTCGGCGCCAAACACACCTTCGCCCCATTCCACGTTGTTGAGGTAAATCTCGAAGATGCGCTGTTTGCTCAGCAAGCCTTCGAGCAGCAGCGTGAGCACGAATTCCTGGCCTTTGCGCAAGAAGGTGCGTTCGCCCGACAAAAACAGGTTTTTCGCCAGCTGTTGCGTGATGGTGGAGCCGCCCACCACCTTTGGGGGCTTCACCGGCCGGGCTGGCGCTGCGGCAGGTTTGGTCGTCACTTTGGGCAGGTTGCGGGCTTGTGCCCTGGCTGCCTGCTCTTCTGCCTTGGCGTTCTTTTCCCAGGCTTTCTCCAGCGCATTCCAGTCGATGCCGTCGTGGTTGACAAAGCCATCGTCCTCGCTGGCGATCACCGCACGCTTGAGGTTGTTGGAGATCTTGTTGTAAGGCAGCCATTGCTGGCGCCAGCGCAAGGCATCCTTCTGGGTGCCAATGCGCCAGGCCTCAGACCGCTGAAAGCTCGTAGACTGCGGGTCAATCACCAGCATGACCGCGATACGCACCACAAAAAACAGCTGCAGCAGCACCAAAGTCGCCGCCACCAGACTCAGCCAGCGCCAAAACAGTTTCATGGCCTCAACCCTGCATGACCTTGCGTAATTCATCCAGCACCTGGCCGGATGGTGGGCGGACACCGCGCCAGATCAAAAAGGCCTCGGCGGCCTGTTCGACCAGCATGCCCAGGCCATCACGCGGCTGCGCGCCATGGGCTTGTGCCCAGTCCATGAAGCCTTGCGCGCCGGGGCCGTACATCATGTCATAGGCCAGCGCGCCGCGCTTCAGCACACGGGCGGCCACCGGCACTGCAACACCGTTGAGACTGGTCGCAGTGCCGTTGATGACCACGTCAAAAGGATCACCCAGGCCGTGCAGCGTGTGCGCCTGCAACTCGGTCCTGGTTTGTGCTGCCAGCGCCGCATGGCGCGCCACCAGATCAGACGCCTTGTGCAGCGTGCGGTTGGCCACGCTGATGTGTGCCGGGCCGGCCTGCAGCAACGGGCCGAGCACGCCGGCTGAGGCGCCACCCGCGCCAATCAGCAGCACGCGTAAGCCCTTCAGCGGCAAGCCCGCATTGCGTTCGATGTCGTCGACCAGGCCGATGCCGTCGGTGTTGTCGCCGAAGATCTGGCCGATGCCGTCGGTGTTGTCGCCGAAGATCTGGCCGTCCTTGAAGCTCAGTGTGTTGCAGGCCTGGGCCAGCAGGCCGCGTTCGCTGGTCTGGGTGGCCACTTTGGCGGCCTCGAACTTGAACGGCACGGTGATGTTGCAGCCCAGCCCGCCTTCGCGGATGAAGGCTTCTATGCTGCGATCAAAGTGGTCGAGCGGGATTTCGCGCCGGTCATAACTCAGTTGCTGGCCGGTGAGTTCGGCAAAACGGGTGTGAATCCAGGGTGAGCGGCTGTGGGAAATCGGGTTGCCCATCACGCAGTAGTGGTCGATAGTCATTCGGTGTCTCGGATCGTTTTTATTTGGCGCTGACGCGGGTTTCAAGGGTGTCATCGCGGGTGAATTTAAAGCGTGACACCACGGCGATTTCATCGGATTGCAGGCGCATGGCCTGGCTGAATTTACCAAATGGGCCGGCGCTGCTGGCAATGGCGCGGGCGCGCTGGTCCAGCATCGGGTTGCCGGAGCTTTGCACCACCTCGGTGGCCATCACTTCGCCGGCCTGGTTGATGGTGACCACCATGGTGAGTTCGCCATAAAGTTTCTGGCCGTTGGCCTGCGGAAAATTGACGGTGCCGCGCTCTTCGATGGTGCGGCGCAGGTGGTCGTAATAAACCGCGTACACCGCCTCGCGTGTGGCGGGGCTGATGTAGCGTTTTTTGGGCCGGGAATTTTCCAGGTTGATGCGGCGCTCAATCTCGGCCAGCAGCTTGATGAGCTGCTTTTCCTTTTGCTCGCGCTGCACCTCCTCGGCGCTCTGGGTTGGTTCGCGCTGCTCGGTGGGCGGCAGACTGGTGAGCAGGCGCTTGACGTTCAGCAGCAGCAGGTTCTGCTGCGCCTGCATTTCGCGCAACTGGCGTTCCTGCTCCTGCGCTTTGTCCTGGCCATCCAGGGTGTGCAGGGCCGGTGGCAGCGGGCTTTTGGCGCGGTCGCG
>JBEGLK010000352.1:0-4188 GCA_041183605.1 Pseudomonadota bacterium | reverse complement strand
TTTTGCCAATCGAATCATCGTCATGGAAAACGGGCATGTGGTTGAGAGCGGAGCTACTGCGGAGGTGTTTGCGCAACCCAGGCATCCCTATACCCAGCGGCTGATCGCCAGCAAGCCGGAGCGCGACGTGGTGGAGCTGAAGAATGATGCGCCTGCCATGATGTGCGCCAACGGTCTGCGGGTGGTGTACCCGACGCCGTTGCCCGGTGTGCGCGGCTGGTTCGGCCATGGGGAATTTGTGGCCGTGCAAGGTGCCAGTTTTGACATCCTGCAAGGGCAAACCCTTGGCATCATGGGCGAATCAGGTTCTGGTAAATCAACGCTGGCTCTGGCGGCGCTCGGACTTTTGCCTTTTCAGGGTGATTTGCAGACTTTCGGGCAGGTCTGGCGGGCCAGTGCGGCGCAGAACAAGGCCTTGCGGCGCAGCGTCCAGGTGGTGTTTCAGGATCCGTTTTCATCCTTGTCACCGCGCATGACAGTCGAAGAGATTGTGGGAGAAGGCTTGGGTGTGCACGCGCCTGAGCTTTCTCCCAGCCAGTGCCGCCAGCGCGTGGTCGCGGCCTTGCGTGATGTCGGGTTGGGCACGGGAGATGACGCCGCCATGGCGCAAACCCTGCAGCGGTATCCGCACGAATTTTCGGGCGGGCAAAGACAAAGGCTGGCAATTGCCCGGGCCTTGATCATTAATCCGGGCATGCTGGTGCTCGATGAGCCCACCAGCGCGCTGGACGTGACCGTGCAAAAACAGGTGTTGCAACTGTTGCAGCAACTGCAACGCGAACGCGGTTTGAGTTATTTGCTGATTACCCATGACGTGGCGGTGATCCGGGCCATGGCGCACAAGGTGTTGGTCATGAAAGACGGCGCCGTGGTGGAGTCGGGCACGGTGGACCAGGTACTGACACAGCCACAACATGAGTACACCCGGATTTTGGTCAGCGCGGCTGGATAAATCCTTGAAAATCAAGGGCTTTCCCTAATATTTTCAGATATAATGCTTCCTTCACGACCAAACGGGCGAGTCACTTCCGCCCGTTTTTTTTGGTCGATTGTTTTTGATGGCTTGAGTAATCTGAGGTTCTGGTGGCGTTAAAAGACATTGTTGAGCAAACGGTAGCTGGTTTGGGCTATGACCTGGTGGAGATTGATCGCTCCGCCGGTGGTCTGCTGCGCATCACCATCGATTTGCCATGGTCGCCACCTGTTGCTGGTGCGTCGGTAGCGCTCGCTGAGCAGTTTGTCACCGTCGAAGATTGCGAGAAAGTCACCCGCCAGCTGCAATACGCACTTGAAGTCGACGAGGTGGATTACAAGCGGCTTGAGGTGTCATCGCCGGGCATTGACCGTCCATTGCGGCATGACCAGGATTTTGCGCGTTTTGTCGGCCACGTGGTCGACGTCACGCTGAAGCAGCCTTTGGGCAGTGCGGCGGCCGGGCAGGTGAGTCCGACTCGCAAGAAATTCCGGGGTGTGCTCGAGCGGATCGAGCCTGCTGCAGATGCGGCTCCTCATGCTTGGCAGATCGTCTGGCGTGATGAGCCAGTGACCAAACCGGGTCAGAAGATCAGTAAAAAGAGGCCGCCTGCACCAACGCAGGCGCTTGGATTTGTGTTGAGCGAGCTGAAAGAGGCGCGCTTGGCCCCTATTGTGAGTTTCAAGGGACGTGCGCAAGCGCCTGGCTCGGAATCACAACCGTCAGATTTGAATTGAAACAGGAGAGACGTGGCATGAATCGCGAAATGTTAATGTTGGTTGACGCCATCTCACGCGAGAAAAATGTTGAGCGTGATGTCGTTTTTGGTGCTGTGGAAGCGGCTTTGGCGCAAGCCACCAAAAAACTTTATCAGGGTGAGGTGGACATTCGTGTCGCGCTTGATCGTGATACCGGCAACTACGAAACCTTCCGTCGCTGGCATGTGGTGCCGGATGAAGCGGGTCTGCAGCTGCCTGAGCAGGAAATCCACAAATCCAAGCGCCTGCGTTGGTGCAGGCGGCCTCTTTTTACTGATCTTCTGACCCGGTTTGGTCACTGGCTCATCACGCCAGACGATCTGCCAAGCAGGTCATTCTGCAAAAAATTCGCGATGCCGAGCGTGAAATGCTGCTCAACGATTTCATGTCGCGTGGCGACAAGATTTTTGTCGGTACCGTCAAGCGCATGGACAAGGGCGACCTGATTGTGGAATCGGGCCGTGTTGAAGGTCGTCTGCGCCGCAACGAGATGATTCCAAAAGAGAACTTCCGCACCGGCGACCGTGTGCGCGCCATGATCATGGAAGTTGACCTGACGCTGCGCGGTGCACCCATCGTGTTGTCGCGTTCCTCCCCCGAGTTCATGAAAGAACTGTTCCGCAACGAAGTTCCCGAGATTGAGCAGGGCCTGCTCGAGATCAAGTCCTGCGCCCGTGACGCGGGTTCTCGCGCCAAGATTGCCGTGCTCTCGCACGACAAGCGCATTGACCCCATCGGCACCTGTGTCGGCGTACGGGGGACCCGTGTCAACGCGGTCACCACCGAGTTGGCCGGCGAGCGGGTTGATATTGTGTTGTGGAGCGAAGATCCGGCGCAATTTGTGATCGGCGCATTGGCGCCTGCCAATGTCAGCAGCATTGTGGTGGACGAAGAACGTCATGCCATGGATGTGGTGGTGGACGAAGAAAACCTGGCCATCGCCATTGGCCGCGGTGGTCAGAACGTGCGCCTGGCGGCCGAGCTGACCGGTTGGAAAATCAATATCCTTGATGCGGCTGAGTCTGCAGAGAAGCAGGCCAGCGAAGTTGATGCCAGCCGTCATTTGTTCATGGAAAAGCTTGATGTCGACGAGGAAATCGCCGACTTGCTGATTGCCGAGGGCTTCACCAGCCTGGAGCAGGTGGCTTACGTGCCGCTGGAAGAAATGCTCGAAATCGAGAGCTTCGACGAAGACACCGTCAACGAATTGCGCACCCGTGCCAAGGATGCCCTGTTGACGATGGAAATCGCAATTGAGGAAAATGTGGGTGGCGTGGCCTTGGAGTTGCGTGACCTGGAAGGCATGACTTCCGAGTTGATCAGCAAACTGGCTGCCAACGGCATCCATGAGCTCGATGATCTGGCTGATCTGGCGGTGGACGAACTCACTGACATCACCGGCCAATCGGCTGATGAAGCCACGGCCCTGATCATGAAGGCCCGTGAACACTGGTTCACCGATGAAGCCAGTTCCAAAGAGTGAAGCATCATGAATTTACAGTTGAAGTAAAGACGTCAATTGCCTGCGGGCACCAAGTCTGAACTAAAGGTTACCTAAAAAATGTCCAGTATGACCGTTGCCGAGTTTGCTAATGAACTCAAGAAATCTCCCGACACATTGCTTGAGCAATTGAAGTCGGCAGGTGTTGCCAAATCGGCCGCATCTGACAAGCTCACAGAGTCTGACAAGCAGCATCTGTTGAGTTATTTGCAGCTCAGCCACGGTACCAACACGGGTGAGCGCAAAAAGATCACACTGGTCAAGAAATCGACCACAGAAATCAAGCAGGCTGACGCCACCGGCAAGGCGCGCACCATTCAGGTCGAGGTGCGTAAAAAGCGCACTTTTGTGCGCCGTGATGAAGGCACCGAAGCCGCTGCAGGCGCTGTGGCAGAAGACACCTCCGAGCAGGAAGCACAGCACGCCGCAGAGCTGGCTCGCCGCGAGGAAGAAGCCAGTCGTCAAGCCGAGCTGATTCGTCGTCAGGAAGAAGAGCTGGCTGAGCGCCGACGCCAACGCGAGGCGCAGGAGGCAGCCGCGCGCGAGGCTGCAGAACGTGCCGCGGCGGAAGCGGCAGCAGCGCGTGCGATGGCGCAACAACAGGCAGAAAAAGCACAGGCGGTCGCCACAGCGCCAGCAGCGGATGACAGCGCGCAGCAGGCTACCAAGGCTGCAGCAGCCCAGGCTGAGGCGAACCAACAAGCACAACAACAGATGCGCGAGCAAGCCCAGGAAAAGGCAGCGCTCGAATCTAAAAACCAGATCGAGGAAGAGCGTGCGCGCGCCGCTGAACTGAACGCACGTCGTCAAAAAGCAGAATCCGAAGCTGCGGCCATTCGTCTGATGATGTCGCAGCCAGGCAAGAAATTGCCGCCGAAGAAAGTCGAAGAGCCAAAACCAGCAGTCAAAGCTGCGGATGCGGCCAAAGCGGGTATCAAGGGCACGCTCCACAAACC
>JBEGLK010000351.1:0-4572 GCA_041183605.1 Pseudomonadota bacterium | reverse complement strand
ACCCGCGCCGGTCGATGCCCCAGGGAAAGGCGAAATCGCCGTCGGGTGGTTGTGGGTCTCCACCTTCATCAGGATATGTTGCAGGGCGCTGCTTTTTTGATAAATTGCGGTCTCAAGACCGTCATCGGTCAGGCTCGCCCGGCTGCTGAAACGCTCGACCTGACCACCGGCCATGACCGAAGCGTTGTCCGAATAGGCCACCAGCATGTGCTGCGGGTTGGTCTGGTGGGTGTGGCGGATCATGCCGAACAGGCTGTTGGACTGGGCCACACCGTCAATGGTGAACTGGGCGTTGAAAATCTTGTGGCGGCAGTGCTCGCTGTTGGCCTGGGCAAACATCATCAACTCGACATCGGTCGGGTTGCGCTGCAACTGGGTGAAGGCCTGCACCAGGTAGTCCATCTCGTCGTCGGCCAGTGCCAGGCCAAACTCGCTGTTGGCGGCCAGCAGCGCGGGTTTGCCGCCACCCAACACATCGACATGGGCCATTGGCGCGGCGGGCAGGCTGTCAAACAGGTGGTGCGCGGTGCCCAGGTCGAACATCACGCTCTCGGTCATGCGGTCATGCAACAGACCGGCCACCTGCACCAGTTGTGCTTCGGTCAAGACAGGTTTGCCCAGCAGGCCGGACTTGAGGCTGAGGCGGTAGGCCACCACACGTTCGACGCGGTGCACCGCCAGACCGCAGTTGTGGGCGATGTCGGTGGCCTTGGAAGCCCAGGGCGACACCGTGCCAAAACGCGGCGAGACCACAATCAGCGCACCGTCCACAGGGCCGGCGTAGGGTTCACCATAGGTCAGGAGGGCCGTCAACTGCTGCTTGAGCGATGCAGCCGGTGCTCAGCAGTTGTTGAACACGGAAATCGCTAAGAGCGCTACCGCCCTCGATGGGGGTGATGTGCAGAGTCAATTGGAGGGCCTCGACGAGAGACTAAGGAAAGGGTAAAAAGCACGAAACCAGGCTGGATTCATGCAAAAAGTAGGCGGATTTTAACTGCCGCTCAGGCCCCGCGGTACAACCACGGCTGGTCCAGCAAACCTTCCCCTTGTAATTTCATGGCCATGTTGCGGCCCAGGGCCACCAAGCCGCTGGCGTGAAAGATCTTGCCGTTGCGCATCGCCGTGGCCTGCACCCGTGCATTACGCTGCCAGCGCTGCTGCGCGTACTGCTGCAACAGGGCCGGCACCTGGCTGGCGATATCAGCCAAACCCTTTTCTGCAAAAAAGCCGCCTTGACCCAGCACCCGCGCCAGCACCGCCGCGTCTTCGATCGCCATGCCGGCACCCTGTGCCAAATAAGGCACCATCGGGTGGGCGGCGTCACCGAGCAGAGCCACCCGGCCGCATGCCTGCTCGGCGGCGCTGCGCATTGGCGGGCGAATGCTCAGTGCCCACAAACGCCAGCTGGGCACCGCATGGATCAAGTCATTCAGGGGTTTGCAGGTCGACTGCAGGCGCTGCTGCAGCTCAGCTGCGTTGCCGCTGTGGTCCCAGTGTGACATGTCGCCCTGCACCTGGCCATGCACGATGGCCACCACGTTGAGCCACTCGCCACCCCGCACCGGATACTGCACCACATGCATCTGCGGCCCGAGCCAGGCGGTGACCTGCGAGCTGCGCAAATGCATGGGCAAACGCGCCTGCGAGATCAAGGCACGATAGGCCAGGTGTCCGGTGGGCTGGGGGGTGCCGTCGGCCAACAGTTGCTGGCGTATCCGGCTCCAGCCACCATCGGCCCCCACCAAAAGGTCTCCGTGCACCTGCTGGTCATGCTCGAGTTGCAGCGCCACACCGGTCCCGGAGTCTTCAAAACTCGCCACAGAACTTCTCAGTTGAAGTGCCACCCTGCCCTGGCGCTGCAACGCGGCCAACAACAGGGCATGCAGATCGGCACGATGGATGGTGAGGTAAGGTGCGCCATAACGCTGGTTCATGGCCTCGCCCAGGCGCAACACACCCAGTTCGGCACCGGAACTGGCGCTGCGCACCTGCAAACGGTCCGGAAAAGCCACCACCTCGGCGAGTGCCTGCTGCAGGCCCCAGCCATACAAAACCTTCACGACATTGGGGCTCAACTGGATGCCCGCGCCAAACTCCGAAAACTCGACACTGCGCTCAAACAGTGCCACCTCGGCGCCTGCGCGGCCACACGCCAACGCCGCACTCAGACCGCCGATACCGCCGCCGGCTATCAGTACTTTGCTCATCTCAAGACTCTGTCCGTATTTGAAAATGGCCTATTGTCGGTGCCCAACAATGCAGGAGGCTGACAAGATCGCGGCGCGCCGTGAGCGGCAAGATGCCATGCGAATTCGCAACAAGCAATAACGACGGCGCGCCTAAAGTGAGCCCTTCCAACACCCAGTGCAGACAGGAGACTCGCATGAACCTAAAAAACATCCGCCAATTGGCCAAGACCCTGAAGATTGAGCCCGGGCATTTGTCCAAACCTGAGCTGATCTGGCAAATTCAGCTGGCCGAGGGCAATTTTGATTGTTACGCCAGCGCCCAAAGCGGTGAATGCGACCAGCTGGATTGCACCTGGCGCACCGACTGCCTGAGTGGCTCACAAGCCACCGCACCCGAGGCCAGTTAACGCCCCCATGGCTCTAGAAGCCCAGATAAAGCGGCGCTTTGTCCTGACTCTGGTCTGAGTCGCCCCAATTCACCTCAAGCCGGTCACGGCCCCCTTTTTTGGCACGGTACAAGGCCGCATCACTTTCGGCCAATAACAGGTTGAAGGACGTCTGTTTCGCCAGGTAGCTGGCGCCAATACTCACGGTGTAGGCAATCCTCTGCTCCTCAAACATGACCGGGCTGGCGCGAACGGCGGCAAGAATGCGGTTGGCCAGTGCGCAACCGCCCTCCTGGGTGGTGTTGGGCAGCAACACAGCAAATTCCTCACCGGCAGGATGGCCGTAACTGTCATTCACGTTTTTAAAGTGGTCCAGGTCCAGCATCAACAGCACCAGCGGCAAGGCGTAACGCAGCGAACGTGCCATTTCCTGCTCCGCCTGACTCATGAAATATTGGCGACTCAAGGCGCCCGTCAGGTCATCCACATTGGCCAGGGCCAGGCTGGCCAATTCGGCACGTTTGAGCACACTCACATCTTCGTGCGTCACCACCAGGCGTCTGGATGGACCATGAACCAGCGTGATCTTGACAGTTATCCAGCGACTGCCACAACGCGTGTTGATGGGTTCCATTGAATGGAAGTACGGTATCTTCCCTTCGGCGACCAAAGTCATCCCCGCCACCAAGTCGGAAACTGCCGCCGAATCCGTGGGAAATAGACCATTCAGAACGTCTTGGTAATTGTTGCCTACCGGCACCTCAAGACCAAGGGAAGAAAAGAAATTTCGCCACGCCACATTGGTCAGCTGAATCACACCTTCATGGGACAGCACCGCAATCTGTGCCGAGATCGAGTCAAACATCGCATGCTGAAATTCCAAAGATTCCAACAAGTCGGACTCAAATTTTTTCCGCTGTGACACATCCACCATGGTGCCCACCATGCGCAAAGCCTCACCGTTAGCGGACCGCGTCACCACCGTGCCCCGCCCTAGCACCCATTTCCAGCTGTCATCCCTGCATTGGATACGGTGCTCTAAATTAAAAGACTCGTGACTGCCCGATAAACACCCATTCAATGCATCCATCAGAGGCGGTTTGTCGTCAGGGTGCACCAATCGCAACAACCAGTCAACGTCCTGCCGCAATTCTCCGGAGCTGTACCCAAAGAGACGGGTATAACCGTCTGACAGCCGCATCAAATTGCTGCGAACGTCCCAATCCCACACACAGTCACCAACCGCTTCCAACGCCAGACGCAATCGCTCTTCACTGGAGCGAAGCTGGTCTTTCATTCTCCTCTGCTCGGACAAATCGAAGACTGCAATCTGCCAGCCCGAATCATCGCCAAGCCAGTTCACTCTGACCTGCGCCGGGATCGGCTCGGCCTCATCAATTTGAAACGCCAGCTCGGCATCCTGAACCTCAAGCTCATCCCTGGCACGCTTCAGCATGACGCTGAATTGGGCACGCTGGTCCTTAATCACATACAGACCGAGCCGGCTCCCCACCAAACGGGCACGCTCGGAGCCCAACAGACGGGCCGATGCCAGGTTCAACCTGACGATGTTGCCATCAGTATTGATCACCATGCTGCTCACGGGCGCAAAGTCAAAGAGTCCATTGCTTTGACTGAGCGCCTGCTCCAACTGCATACGCGCTGTACTCAGATGCTCGTTTTGCATCTCCAGTTCAATCTGGTGAATCTCCAGCTCTTCCAGCAAATGCTGAACTTGCTGCACGTCCAAGGCCGCATCCATCGCGCCGCGCCGCTGCGACAGACGCGCCTTCGCCAATTGACGCAAAGCGTCCAGGGCCTGCGGGTTTTTACGGTAAACCATGACCTGGGCCCTGAGAACCCTGGTTCTGCGTCAAAGCCAGCAATCTGGCTTGCGTCTCGCGCAATTCCAGTTCCAGATTTTTGCTGGCGCTGATGTCGGTAAAGGTAATGACCAGGCCATCGATCCGGTTGTCCTGAGTGCGGTACGGCATGAT
>JBEGLK010000350.1:0-3192 GCA_041183605.1 Pseudomonadota bacterium | reverse complement strand
ACCGTGGTGCTGCCCACCGCCCTGAATTCACGCTCTTGAATGACCCGCAACAGCTTGGCTTGGGTGGAGAGCGGGATATTGCCAAACTCATCCATAAACAGGGTGCCGTTATTGGCGATTTCAAACATGCCGCGCTTGCTGGCCACCGCTCCGGTAAAGGAACCTTTCGTGTGCCCAAAGAGCTCACTTTCGAGCAAATTTTCACTCAAAGTATTGCAGTCGACCGTGACAAAAGGTTGGTCCTTGCGCAGGCTGTTGTAATGGATCGCGCGTGCGATCATCTCCTTGCCGGTGCCACTCTCGCCGGTGATCAGCACGGTGCTGTTGGTTGGTGCACATTTGGCAATAATCAAACCAAACACCGCCTGCATCGGTGGACTTGAGCCGATGATGTTCTCAAACCGGTATTTGGAACTGACTTCCGTCTTGAGTTTGCGGTTTTCCTGCTGCAGCTGGCGCCGCTCCAGGGCACGATCCACCACATGCTTGAGCTCATCTGGATCGAAGGGTTTGGACAGGTAGTCCAAAGCGCCCAGTTTCATGGCCTTGACAGCAGTCTGGATCTCGGACAGGCCGGTCATCATGATGACGTCCACACCGGGATGGCGCTCCTTGACACTCTGCAACACCTCCAGGCCATCGATCCCCGGCATCATGATGTCCAGAATCATCAGGTCGTAGTCAGTCTCGTCGACCTTGCGCAAAGCCTCCTGGCCATCTTGCGCCGAATCGACAGCATACATGCCATCGCCAAGTATGCGTTTGCAACTCCGGATGACGATTTCTTCGTCATCAACAATCAAGATTTTGACGCTCATTGTGCTTTCTCACCTGAACTAAGCCCACCGTCACCGTCGGGTGAGGTAAGCGGCAACAGAATGCGGAACGTCGTACCTTGCCCAACGACACTTCACTTTCCACCTTGATCTCACCGCCGTGCGCTTTGACAATCCCATAACTGACTGACAGCCCCAACCCGGTTCCCTTGCCGACCTCCTTGGAAGTGAAGAAAGGATCAAAAATTCGCTGCATATTGGCCTCCGGAATGCCACACCCGGTGTCCTTGATGGCCAATTCGACCATAGGGCCGTGCTTTTCCAGCGCCTCCTGAGTCGTTCGCGTCGTGACCACAACCGAGCCCGCCCCTTGAATGGCTTGTTGCGCGTTGACCAGGATATTCATGACCACCTGCTTGATCAGGTCCGCATCGCCCCAGATTTGCGGCAATGCCTCGTCCAATGCCATCGTGATTCCAATCTTCTGCAAAGACGCGGGCCGTTCAACAAACCGAACCGTGTCTTCCACTACCTGGTTCAGGTTGAAGAAACCCTTGACAGGAACCTTCTCCCGGGCGAAATCAAGCAGACGCTTGATGATGCTGGCGCAGCGTTTGGTCTCACGAATCACCAGATCCAGATCCTCAGCGTCTTCACTACCCTCCACCACTTTTTTGCGCATGAGTGAAGTGAAGGTCAACACCCCGGTCAGCGGGTTATTCAGCTCGTGAGCAATGCCTGCAGCCAGCACTCCGATCGAAGCCAATTTTTCACCCTGCGCCACTTCGGCCCGGGCCGCCAGCAGTTCCTTGGAGCGTTCCTCAACCTTGGATTCCAGCTCCTGAATCAGTTCGTTCAGTTCCGCCCGCGCTTCACGCAAGGCCGCCGTCATGTCATTAAACGAGCCCGCCACTCGACCGAATTCATCTGCGCTGCGCACCGGAATGGGATGATCGAGTTCGCCCAATCTGATTTTTCTGGCACCTGCCTCCAAATCTTTCAGTGGCACATAAATCATGCGTTGCAACAAATAGCCCACGCTAAGTGACAACATCAGAATGAACGCGAACGAGACACCTGCGATGCGCATGGCGTGTTCCCGCATGGACTTGTCAATCTCGTCCAGCGAATAGGCCACATCCACAATACCAAGCACAGACTGGCTTGCGGGGTGCTCATGGCACGATGCCGAGGCACAGGTGGGCTCGTTGCGTATGGCATGCATGCTGGTCAACACCCGATGCCCGTCCGGGGCTGCAAACACCTGCCACCGTTTGTCGTCAGCGACCCGTTTCAAGGGCTCGCTGGTTTGATGACAACGAATGCAGGGCTCGTCGTTTTGTTCAATCGAATAACCAATTTCCGATTTGCGGTTGGAATGGATGATCGTGCCGTCCTTGCTGATCACCCTGAGCCGCTCAATTCCCTTTTGCTGACTCACGTCATCAATGATTTTTTCTGCAATATCGCGCTTGTTCAGCAGCATCGTGTAGCGGGTGCTGGCCACCACCACATCGGCGATTTGCGTCACATGCCCGGCCACCACGGCCTGCATGTCAGCTTGCCTGTTCTTGATAAAAAGCAGCGTGGTAATTGCTGTCGCCACAGACAGGGCGACAAACAGATAGACGCTGACTTTGAACTTGAGATTGTTTTTGACCATTGACACGATCACGGACCAGTCCGGGTTGTAACTAGCATCCCAATGCCGACAGGAAATTGGACCAACGCGGACCAACCTCCTCGGCCGATACATCATATGCCTGTTTTTTTGGCCAAAGACTAATCTATGTCAAGAGACTTGCTAATAGCAGCGACGGCTCATTCCGGCTGACAGGCGGTCGTTTTGAAAACCTAAACACCATGAAAAAACCCCGGCAAATCCAGAATTTACCGGGGTTTTCAGAGCCAATCAGTGCAATGTCAAGCCACTCACTGCTCCTGGAAGGTGACCGACAAGGGTACGAGCAGTTCGTCAGCCCCTCCGGTGGTGCAGTTCATGCGCTTGGCAGCGCCCTGCACAAACCGGTAGTACTCGCGTGGTCCACTCTGTGGTGTCACGTCAACGACCTGATTGCCTTTGAGTCTCAGCAATACTTTCACTGTGCCCTCGATCCCGATTTTTTCAAAGACGCCTTCCAGCGCTGCCTGCAACGTTTTCTGGTACCCCGGGCAGGCGACCTGAACCTCTGCACGCGCAGGTGCAGGTGCAGGTGCAGGCTGCGGATGTGGCACCGCAGGTGGTGGTGCGACAGCCTTCTCAGTCTGCACCGCCGTAATGGCAGCTGGACTGGCCTGCGCCGGCGCAACAACTTCCGGCGGCGGCACGTAGGCCGGTGGCGTAGGCGTTTGGGGAGCCTGGGGTTGAACTTTTTCGATCTTGGGCGGTGGTGGTGGCGGTGGCGGAATCTTGACT
>JBEGLK010000349.1:0-2508 GCA_041183605.1 Pseudomonadota bacterium | reverse complement strand
CAGATCACCAAATGTTTCCGCGACGAAGACTTGCGCGCTGACCGTCAGCCTGAATTTACCCAGATCGATATTGAAACCTCGTTCATGGAGGAAGAAGATATCCGGGCCATGTTCCAGGGCATGATCAAAACCGTGTTCCAGAACACGCTTGGTGTCGACCTGGGCGAGTTCCCGGTCATGACCTATCAGGAGGCTGCGCGCCTGTATGGCTCGGACAAGTGCGCGCCTGTATGGCTCGGACAAGCCCGACCTGCGTGTCAAATTGCAGTTCACCGAACTCACCGACGTGATGGCCGATGTGGATTTCAAGGTCTTTTCCACACCTGCAACCACCAAGGGTGGGCGCGTGGTGGCGCTGTGTGTGCCGGGTGGCGCCGAGATCACTCGCGGTGAAATTGACAACTACGGTGAATTCGTCAAGATTTATGGTGCCAAGGGCTTGGCCTGGATCAAGGTCAATGACGTGGCCAAGGGGCGTGAGGGCCTGCAAAGTCCGATTGTCAAGAATCTGCACGATGCGGCGCTGGCAGAAATCCTGAAGCGCACCGGAGCCAAAAATGGCGACCTGCTGTTTTTCGGCGCCGACAAGGAAAAAGTGGTCAACGACGCGATTGGTGCATTGCGCATCAAGATCGGCCACAGTGCGTTTGGCAAGAAGAACGGCCTGTTTGAAGACCGCTGGGCACCGTTGTGGGTGGTGGACTTCCCGATGTTCGAGTACGACGAGGAGTCCGACCGCTGGATGGCAGTGCACCATCCGTTCACAGCGCCCAAAGACGGCCATGAAGACTACATGGTGACGGCGCCCGAAAAATGCATCTCCAAGGGTTACGACATGGTGCTCAACGGCTGGGAAATGGGTGGCGGTTCGGTCCGTATCCACCGTGCCGATGTGCAGAAAAAAGTGTTCGATGCGCTCAAGATTTCACCTGAAGAAGCACAACAGAAATTTGGCTTCCTGCTCGATGCGCTGCAATATGGTGCGCCTCCGCATGGCGGCCTGGCTTTTGGCCTGGACCGTATTGTGACCCTGATGACCGGCGCCGAGTCTATCCGTGATGTGATTGCTTTCCCCAAAACGCAGCGAGCCCAGTGTCTGTTGACACAAGCGCCGTCACCGGTCGATGAGAAACAGTTGCGCGAGTTGCACATTCGACTGCGCAATCCCGACGCTGTAGCAGCAAGTTAAGCTGCTTGTTATTGCTTTGATGCAAAATGAAAGGGCGCCGGTCTGGCGCCCTTTTTTACTTGGGGTCATTGTTTGCCCGTGACTGCAGTCCCTCGTCCTTTCAAAATTCCGCAGTCGGTGCTGGTCGTCATCCACACACCGGCGCTGGAAGTGTTGCTGATCAAGCGCGCCGATGCCGATGAATACTGGCAATCCGTGACCGGCAGCAAGGACCGCCTGGACGAGTCTTTTGTTGAAACTGCCCGGCGCGAGGTGCTGGAGGAAACCGGCATCGACTGCAGCCCGGGGGCATTGCTGGCAGACCAGTTACAGGACTGGCATCTTGAAAACATCTACGAAATTTATCCGCGCTGGCGTCATCGTTATGCACCCGGTGTGATCCACAACACCGAACACCTGTTCGCGCTGCAAGTGCCGTCTGCCACGCCGGTTCGCCTGAGCCCGCGCGAGCACACGGATTACCAGTGGTTGCCTTACACCCTGGCGGCCGAGGTCTGCTTTTCACCCTCGAACGCCGAGGCCTGTTTGTTGCTGCCCAGATTTGTTTCAGCTTACGGGCGCCCATGAACATCATCCGCGTCGCGACCTACAACATCCACAAAGGTGTGCAGGGCCTGGGACCGGCGCGGCGTCTGGAAATCCATAACCTGGGACTGGCTGTGGAAGCGCTCGATGCCGATCTGGTATGCCTGCAGGAAGTGCGGCACAGCAACCGCCGCGAAGCCAAACGTTTCCATCATTGGCCCGAACAGACACAGGCTGATTTTTTGGCACCCCAGGGCTATCAGGCGGTGTACCGTACCAACGCGGTCACGCGCCACGGCGAGCATGGCAATGCACTGCTGTCGCGCTGGCCGGTGCTGTCCCATCAACATGAAGACATGTCGGATCACCGTCTGGAGCAAAGGGGTTTTTTGCATGTCACGGTCGAGGTGCAAGGTCAAGTCGTGCACGTGCTGGTGGTGCATCTGGGCTTGATCAAGGCCAGTCGTTCACGCCAAGTGGCACAGTTGCAGCGCTTTATCGCGCGTGAAGTTCCGCACGCTGCCCCTTTGTTGGTGGCTGGCGACTTCAACGATTGGGGCAAAAGCGTGCAATTTGCCATGGCGCAGGCAGATTTGCATACCTGGTACCTCGCCACACCAACTTTTCCCTCGCGTCTGCCCCTGGCTCAGCTGGACTACGTCTTTGCACGTGGACTCAAGCCCTTGGGCTTGACAGTGCCGCGCGGGCGCATCTGGTGGCGCATGTCCGATCATTTGCCCTTGATCGCCGAATTTGCCTTGCCTGCGGTCTGATTCGCAACATGTTGGCACCCG
>JBEGLK010000348.1:0-2800 GCA_041183605.1 Pseudomonadota bacterium | reverse complement strand
CACATGACGGTGCACTCGCTGGTCAAGTCCGCCATTTTCTTCACGGTGGGCCATGCCACCCAAAAAGCCGGTACCCAATTGATGAGCGAGATCCGCGGCCTCATCAAGGTCAACCCCACGGTGGGTTGGGGTCTGGTGCTGGGGGTCATGGCCATTCTGGGCATGCCGCCCTTTGGTGTCTTCGCCAGCGAATTCCTGATTTTGACCACGGCCATGCGCGAGCAACCCTGGGCCACGCCGTTCCTGTTTCTGGCGCTGGGCGTTGCCTTTGCCTCGATCCTGATCCGGGTGCTGCCGATGGTGTTTGGTGACACCAGTCTGAAGCCGCTGGCCCATCCTCCGGCCCTGATCCCGGTGTTCACCCACCTGGCGCTGGCGCTGGTGCTGGGTTTGTACATTCCACCTTATTTGAATGGCTGGTACGTGCAAGCGGCCAGCATGTTGGGAGGCTGAGGGCATGAAAATCCCCGGACTCGATCTTGACTTTGCCCCGCTGCCGGCGCCGGTGCCGATCTGGCACGCACAGGTGACTGTCGAGCAATGGCAGGGCGCAGCCACTGCCGTGCGTGACGAGGGTGGCCGTTTGCTGGCGCTGTGGGCCGGTTCGATGTTACCGGCCGATGCCAATAGCGTTGCGCCGGATTCGGCCTGCATCTGTGTCGCCTATGTCACGCTCGAAGGCGCGTTCTGGCTGTCGCTGCCATTGGCGCAACAGAGTGGTCGCTGGGTGTACCCCGACCTTGCCACGGTCTTCCCGGCGGCATCGCGTATGCAGCGGGCTGCCGCCGATTTGTCGGGCGTGTTTGCGATGGGTGCCGAGGACACACGCCCCTGGCTCAATCATGGCGCGTGGCCACAAGACCATTTCCCGCTGCAGCAAGACCCTGAAAAATTGCCTTTGCTGCTTGCGTCAGAATTGGTCAACTATCCGTTTGTGCCGGTGGAAGGGGACGGCGTGCATGAAATTCCGGTGGGGCCGGTGCACGCCGGCATCATCGAGCCCGGCCATTTCCGCTTTTCGGTGGTGGGTGAAAAAGTGCTGCGCCTGGAGCAGCGCCTGGGTTATACACACAAGGGCACGGAACACCGCATGACACAACTGGCGCCGCTGGCGGCCTATCGGCTGGCCGGAAGAGTGTCGGGCGATTCCACGGTGGCCTTCGCCTGGGCCTATTGCATGGCGCTTGAATCGGCCACACAAACCACGCCCCCGGCGCGGGCCGCCTGGTTGCGTGCACTCATGCTGGAGCGCGAGCGCATCGCCAACCATCTGGGCGACCTCGGTGCCTTGGGCAACGACGCCGCTTTTGCCTTTGGCCTGGCCCAGTTTTCGCGCCTGCGTGAGGACTGGCTGCGCCTGTCCGCCCAGGTGTTTGGCCATCGCCTGATGATGGACAACATCGTGCCGGGTGGCGTCAAAGCCGACATGGATGCTGCCCAGTGTGACGCGATGCTGCGACAGTGCGATAGGGTTGAGCAGGAAGTGCGCACGCTGTTTGACATTTACGAGGCCCATGCGGGTTTGCAGGACCGTTTCATGACCACCGGTCGCGTGGCGCCGGCATTGGCCGCACGCCTGGGGCTGACCGGGCTGGCCGGGCGCGCCAGCAGCCAGGCCTGGGACCTGCGTTGTGACCACCCCTGGGCTCCCTACAGTGGCATGGACGTGGCCATGGCCACACATCAGAACGGTGACGTGGCAGCGCGGGTCGCGGTGCGATTTGATGAGATCTTTGAATCCCTGCGCCTGATCCGGCGAATCTTGAGCGAGATGCCGGCAGGCGAGCTGGTCTGCCCGGTGGTTCTGCCGCAGCAGGCCACCGTTGGCGCGGGTTGGGTTGAAGGTTGGCGTGGCGAATTGTTCGTGGCGCTGGAACTGGCTGGCATTGATCAACACAATCGCATCCTGCGCTGCCACCTGCATGACCCCTCAACGCAAAACTGGCCGGTGCTGGAGCACGCCATCATGGGAAACATCGTGCCGGACTTTCCCCTCATCAACAAGTCGTTCAACTTGAGTTACTCGGGGCAAGACCTATGATCTGGAAAGTGGTCAGGCAGATCTCCAAAACCGGCATTCGCACCGAAGCCGCACCTGATATTGGTGCTGATGAAGCGGCTCAAGCGGCGCGCATCCAGCAGGAATTGCTCGACATTCTGGGCCAGGCCCTGACCATCCGCGAGGTCGATGCCGGCTCGTGCAACGGCTGCGAGCTGGAGATCAATGCGCAACCTGCAGGGTCTGGGCATCAAGTTTGTCGCCAGCCCGCGCCATGCCGACATGTTGCTGGTGACCGGCCCGGTGTCACGCAACATGGAAACCGCACTTAAACGCACCTATGAAGCCACCCCCGAGCCAAAACTGGTGGTGGCCGTGGGTGACTGTGCCTGTGACGGCGGGTTGTTTGGCGAGAGTTATGCCACCTGTGGCCGCGTTTCCAATGTGATCCCAGTCGATGAGGTCATTCCCGGCTGCCCGCCACCGCCGCTGGAGATCCTGCGCGGCATTTTGAAAGCTGTGCGGCGACGCGTGAAGGCGGCAGGCTGAACGCAATATTGCCAGTTACCTATCTGCTGCAAGCGGGTAATCGGTGTAGCCTTTCTCACCCGGCGTGAACAGTGTATTGAAATCAGGTGCATTGAGTGGCAATCCCTTTTTCAAGCGCAGCACCAGGTCCGGATTGGCCAGGAAGCTGCGGCCCATACCGACCAGGTCGGTGAGTCCGTCTGCGACGGCCTGTTGCGCAGAGGCCTGGTCAAAGCTGCCGCCAATAATGAAGGTGCGTGGCCATGCCTTGCG
>JBEGLK010000347.1:0-5921 GCA_041183605.1 Pseudomonadota bacterium | reverse complement strand
GAAATCGGTGCCCTTGATGTAACGCTCAAACAAATCGTCACTGATCACGATACTTTGCACACAGGCGCGGCCACCGGGTTTGAGCAATCGGCTTACCGTTTTGAAATACTGCGGCCAATAAGAGCGCCCCACTGCTTCGACCATTTCGATCGAGCAGATGGCATCAAAGGGGGCATCACCAATGTCACGGTAGTCCTGCAGGCGCAAGTCGGCGCGGGCGCCGGCCCCCGTGTCGACACCCAGGCCCTGCAGTCGCCGCTGCGCAAAAGCCAGTTGCTCGGTACTCAGGGTCACACCCACCAACGAGGCCTTGAATTCAGTGGTGGCCTGCTCGGCCAGCGCACCCCAGCCGCAACCAATTTCCAGCACGCGGTCACCCGCCTTGACCCGGGCCATCTGCAGGGCGCGGCGCACCTTGGCAGTCTGGGCCCGGGCCATGGGTTGCGAAAAATCACCGTCGAACCAGGCCGACGAGTAATTCATGGTCTCGTCGAGCCACAGACGGTAAAAGTCATTGCCCAAGTCGTAATGGGCATGGATGTGCTGCAGCAGGTGCTTGATGCGGTACAGCAGGCGTCCGCCCCAAGTGCCGTAAATGGCCGACTCCATGGCCTGCCGGTTGGCAGCAAACAGCTTCAACAACTCGGTCAGGTCGGGGGTGCTCCAGTCGCCCACGATAAAGCTCTCGGCAAAACCAATGTCGCCGGACTTCAGGGCTGCAACAAACACCTTCCAGTTGTGCAGCTTGAGCGTTGCACAGGGGTGTTGTGGGCTGGGCAGTACGTGTTGATGCGGATGTTCGCCATAACGCCGGTGTGAACCGTCAGGCAAAACCAGCGTCAGGGCACCATGACGCAGCTGTTCCAGCAGACGCAAGCCGGCGCGGGCTGCAGCCGGGGCGTGCTGGGGAATCGCATAACGAGGGACAACAGAAGTGGCTGTGTTCATGGTGAGGTCTGAGCGTAAAAATGGCTAAAAAGTGGCGGGGATTAGCGACTGATGAAAGCTTGCGGTGGCGCGGGTTTGCGGAAAAACGGTACCTTCCTCAGCCACAATTGCAGCGCCTGCCAGTGAATGCGCGCCATCACCCCAAAGGTCATGGCGGGGTAGCGCCACAGGGCACGGCGCAAGGCCGCGCGGGTGACAGGCTCCAACACACCACTGACGCTGGTTTGCAACAACACCTGGGCCAGCGGGTCGGTGGCATCCGCATCAAAATAATCCACGCGAGCCACTGTGTGCTGCGGTCCCGGGCCAAAGGTGCGCATCAGGCGAAAACGGTAATGCCCTTGCACCTGGCAGAACGGCGACACATGAAACTCCTTGCTCGCGCGCTGCTCGACGCCGTAGCGCGGGTTGTCGAGCAGATAGCAATGGCGCTCGCCAAACGTGTTGTTGACCTCGACCACCACCGCACGCAGGGCGCCGCCCTGGTCGTCTGCGGCACGATGGCAATACCAGAAACTCACCGGTTTGAAGGTGTAACCTAGCACCCGTGGGTAGGTGTGCAGCCAGGCTTCGCCAGTGGCATCAAAAATGCCGGCGCTGTGCAGCAACTCGTCAAGCCAGGCCAGGGCACCACCTTGCTCCGGACTACGCCCGTCACCATGATCAGCCTCGAAAAAACTCAAGGCGCCGGGCCGGTTGATATGCCAGCCGCTTGCCGCTGTCGCACGAGCCCGACTCAAACTGCGCAAGGGCAACATGAGGAAATAGGTGGGGTAGGCAAACGCATGGGCCACGGGGCGCTTGCGCGCATGGCGCACCTCACCAAAACCAATCAGTGCCTGCACGCTCATGCCGACACGCCCAGTCGCGACAGGTCAGCCAGAAGCTGGTTGGCGGCCGCTTGTCCTGCCTTGAGCCCGTCCTCATGAAAACCATAACCCATCCAGGCGCCGCAGAAATATCGACTCTGCTGGCCCTGCAGCAGCTGCATCCGGCCCTGCGCAGCCACCGCCGCTTGGTCAAACACCGGATGCGCATAGTCAAAGCTGCCAAGAATTTTGGCTGGGTCGATGTCGCGCGCGGGGTTCAATGACACGATCACCGGCTGCTGCCAAGGCAGGGGCTGCAGGCGATTGATCAGGTAATGCAAACAAACCCGGGCGTTTTCCTTGACTGTGGCTGGTGCACGCTCGTAATTCCAGGCGGCCCAGGCCGCCTTGCGTTTGGGCAACACCGACACATCGGTGTGCAGTACGGCGCGGTTGGGCTGGGTGCGAATCGCGCCCAGCGTGCTGCGCTCCTGGTCGCTTGGTGCAGCGATCATGGCCAGGGCCTGATTCGCGTGCGTGGCAATGATGACCTTGTCAAAGAACTCCCGGCCGGTATCGGTGCTGATGTACACACCCGCCCTCTGAACAGGTGTGGCGTCAACCGATTCGATGCGACGCACCGGGCTGTTCAGTCGTTTGTCCTGGATGGACGATGTAATTTTTCCCACATAGTGCCTGGCTCCGCCCTGCACCGTCCACCACTGGGGCCGGTTGGTGATTTGCAGCAGACCGTGGTTATGGCAAAACCGCACCATGGTGGCGACCGGGAAATGCAGCATCTGAGCCGTTGGGCAACTCCAGATACACGCCATCATGGGCAAAAAATACCAGTCGCAAAAAGCCCGGCCAAAGCGGTGCTCACGCAAAAAATCTCCCAAGGGCTGCGCCAGTTCGACCTCGGAGCCGCTTTGGGCGATGCGGGTGGTGAGTGTGTTGAAGCGCAACAGGTCGCGCAACATGCCCCAAAAGCTGCCATTTACCAGGTTGCTGCGCTGGGCAAACACGGTATTGAGATTACAACCGCTCCACTCGAGCGCTCGCTCGTTGATTTGGTCAAAAGCCTGTACCGAAAACGACATGTCGGACTTCGCCGTCACCACACCCAGCTCGGCAAACAAGTTCAGCAAGTTGGGATAAGTGCGCTCATTGAGCACCAGAAAACCGGTATCCACCCCGTGCGTGACCATGCCTTGCGGCGTGGGCAAGGTGACGTCGACGGTATGGGTATGGCCTCCAAAGTAGGTGCCAGCCTCGAACAAGCTGACCTCGACCTGGTTTGAGAGGGCATGCGCTGCCGCCAAACCAGAAATTCCCGAACCCACAATGGCAACTTTCAACGACACAGTTATTCCTTCATACTGACAATGCTATTTAAATACCGTTTGGTCACAATTTAACTTAATAGTATTATCATGGTCAAGTATTTCATTTTTTGTACGCCAAAGCCAACATTTCCATTATGGTTACTCGCACCGGTCCCAGGGTTTCTTTCAAGGCGCAAATGCTGCAGGCGCGCGAAGAAGCCATCATCCAGACGGTCAACCATTTGCTGGCCAGCAAAGGTTTTGAGGCCATGACGGTCGACGAGGTGGCCGCCGATGTCGGCATTGCCAAGGCCAGCCTCTACAAACACTTTCCCAGCAAGGAAGACCTGGCCGCCGCCGCCATGGTGAATGTGATGCGCCGAGCCCAAACCTTTCTGGACGAGCTACCGCCTGATGCCGACCCCATGGACAACTTGCGCGCCGTAGTGGCTTCCAGAACTCAAGCCTGCGCGCGGCGCTGATCAGCAATACCGATTACATGGACGGCCTGATCGAAGTCAGCGACAAGCTCGGCGCCTGGATCGAGGCAGCCCAACAGCAGGGCAAACTCAATCCCAAACTGCCGGCCATTGCGGTGCTCTATACCCTGTACGCCCGTGCCTGCGACCCGGTGCTGGAGTTCCTCAAAATGAGTGGGTTGCACAGCGATGAAGAAATCATCGAACTCGTCATGAGTACCTGTTTTGACGGATTGAATGCGCGAACGAATTAACCGCCAGGCAGTCCGCTAGCTCAATGCTGACCCAGCAGCGCCCACAGTCCCAGACCCATAAAGATGGCTGCTGACACGAGGTGCACCACTCGCAATGGCACCAGCCGGGTCATGCGCTCACCCAGCCAGACCACTGGCGCATTTGCCAGCATCATGCCCATCGTGGTACCGGCCACCACCAACACCGTGCTGCTGTACTGCGCGGCCAGCATGATGGTGGCAATCTGGGTCTTGTCACCCATCTCGGCAAGGAAAAACGCCACGACGGTCGTGCCAAAAACGCCCAGTCGAGGCGACTTGCCGGTTTCATCATCGTCGATCTTGTCTGGAATCAGCATCCAAACCGCCATCGCAATGAAGGAAGCACCCAGAACCCAGCGCAGCATCTCGGGTCCGAGCACCGTGGTGACCCAGGCGCCCACGGCGCCAGCCAGCGCGTGGTTGGCGAGCGTGGCCACCAGAATGCCCAGCACAATAGGCCAGGGTTGACGAAAGCGGAGCGCCAAAACCAGCGCCAGCAGTTGTGTTTTATCGCCCATTTCGGCCAGGGCGACGATACCGGTAGAAATCAAGAATGCGTCCATACGGCCAATGGTAGTCGAAGCTAAAACGCCCGCTTTTGCACAATCGTGGGTCGTTCAATAACTTTAGGCATGTTTTTTGCTTTATGTTGGTGCGTTTTTGGTTTCCAGTGCTATAACGCACCAAATCTAATCAATTTTTCCCTAGAGGTATTTATGGAAGCACTCAAACAGGGCGCAGATGTCCTGTTCATTCTTCTTGGCGCCGTGATGGTGCTGGCCATGCATGCAGGATTTGCATTTCTGGAGCTGGGCACGGTCCGGCGTAAAAATCAGGTCAACGCCTTGGTCAAGATTCTGGTGGACTTTTCAGTGTCCACCATCGTTTATTTTGCGGTCGGTTATGGCGTGGCCTATGGCACTCACTTTTTTGTGGGTGCCGAGGAGCTGGCTGCCAAGAATGGCTACGAACTGGTGAAGTTCTTCTTCTTGCTCACCTTTGCCGCTGCGATACCCGCGATCATTTCAGGCGGCATCGCCGAGCGCGCCAAGTTCTGGCCGCAACTGATTGCAACTGCCGTCATCGTTGGCCTGATCTACCCATTTTTTGAAGGCATTGCATGGAACCAGCATTTCGGCGTCCAGGCCTGGATCAAGGAACTGACCGGCGCCGAATTTCACGACTTTGCCGGGAGCGTCGTGGTGCACGCGGTCGGCGGCTGGATTGCGCTGCCTGCCGCGCTGCTGCTGGGCGCACGTGCCAACCGCTACCGCAAGGACGGCGGCATGTCAGCACACCCGCCCAGCAGCATCCCCTTCCTGGCTCTTGGTGCCTGGGTACTGACCGTCGGCTGGTTTGGCTTTAACGTGATGAGCGCACAAACACTGGACAAGATCTCCGGCTTGGTGGCAGTGAATTCACTGATGGCCATGGCGGGCGGCACACTGGCAGCCCTGGTGCTGGGCAAAAACGACCCGGGCTTTGTCCATAACGGCCCGTTGGCAGGTCTGGTGGCTGTGTGCGCGGGTTCTGATCTGATGCACCCCATGGGCGCTTTGATCGTCGGGGCCGTGGCCGGTGCCATTTTTGTGGTGATGTTCACACTGACACAAAACAAATGGAAGATTGACGACGTGCTCGGTGTCTGGCCCTTGCACGGGCTGTGTGGCACCTGGGGCGGTGTGGCGGCCGGCATATTCGGCGCCAAGGCGCTGGGCGGTCTGGGTGGCGTGACCCTCGGTGGCCAGCTGGTCGGCACAATCATTGGGGTGATCTGGGCTGCCGGCGGCGGCTTGCTGGTGTACGGTCTGCTCAAGAAAACCGTGGGCATACGCCTGAGCCAGGAAGAGGAATACGACGGTGCAGATCTGTCGATCCACAAAATCAGCGCCACGCCGGAACGCGAAGCCAACTGGTAGGGGGGCCATGCCGGCCTGTGGTTAAATCAAATTCTTGATTCATCCACGACACGCCCGCTTTGACCGGGCGTTCACCATCATCCTATGCTGTTCCTGACCCTGGGCTTGTTGCTGTTTTTGGGCACACATTCCGTGCGGATCGTGGCTGATGGCTGGCGCACCCGCA
>JBEGLK010000346.1:0-3917 GCA_041183605.1 Pseudomonadota bacterium | reverse complement strand
TCACAAAAGGATTGGCGGGCTTCGAGCGCGGATGGATCAGTCCGTAGACGATCTGAACCTCGGCGAGTTCGGGCTGGTAAGTGCCGAACAAATGGTCCCAGATCAGCAGCACGCCGCCGAAGTAGGCGAAAACGCCCACGATACCGATCATCCCGCGTACGAACTGCGCCGGCCAGTTCACGGTCATGACGGTTTGGCCGTTGAAGCGCAACACGGCCGCGGCCATGGCCAAGGTCGGCACCGGTGCCCATGAATCACGCAAGCTGGGTTATTTGCTGGAGAGCGATGTGATCGTGCCGCACAAGGACGAATTGTTGTTTGTCGCCCTCAACGAAGCCAGAGCCATGTTCGAGTCCGGTTACCGTCCGCCGCTCAAGCGCCAGTTCCCGGTGGCGGGACGCAGCGGCCTGGCCACCATCAAGGGCTCGCTGGTCAACATGCGCGACGGTGGTTTCATCAGCGCTTACGACTATTTCATCGGCTGCCAGATGGCCTGGGTGATCTGCGGCGGCGATGTGGATGCCGGCAGTCTGGTTGATGAGGAATACCTGATGACGCTGGAGCGCCAAGCCTTCGCCACCTTGCTGGGCAATCCAAAGACGCAGGAGCGCATCATGGGCATGATGCAAAACGGTAAACCAGTTCGTAATTAATGTGTTTGCACTGTCCTCAACTGATTAAAAGATTGCTCTCTCCCCAACTGATTGAGACACGAATATGAAACAAATCCAGGAAGCCTACATCGTCGCCGCCACACGTTCACCCATCGGCAAATCGTCGCGCGGCTTTTTCAGAAACATGCGTCCTGACGATCTGCTGGTCAAGGTGCTGCAATCTGCGCTGGCGCAGGTGCCGGAGCTGGACCCCAAGGCCATTGAAGACATCGTCTGCGGTTGCGCCATGCCCGAGGGTCAGCAGGGCCTGAACATCGCGCGCACCGCGGCCGTGCTCGCAGGCTTGCCGGTGAGTGTGGGCGGCATCACGATCAACCGCTTTTGCGCCTCGGGCCTGTCTGCCATCCAGACCGCAGCCGACCGCATTCGAGTGGGTGAAGCCGATGTCATGGTGGCCGCTGGCGTGGAGAGCATGAGCATGGTGCCCATGGGTGGCAACGCGCCCTCGTTTTCGCCGCTGATGTTCGAGCACGATGACAACGTCGGCATTGCCTACGGCATGGGTCTGACCGCCGAGAAGGTGGCCACCCAATGGAAGGTCGGGCGCGAAGCACAGGACGTATTTGCGCTGCAATCCCACCAGCGCGCGCTGGCCGCCCAGGCGGCGGGTTTTTTCTCCGCCGAGACCACACCCATCGAGGTCATCGACCGCTCGCCCAATCTGGTCACCGGCGAAGTCAGCGAAACAAGGCGCGTGGTGAGCCTGGACGAAGGCGCGCGCGCCGACACCTCGCTCGAAGGCCTGGCCAAGCTCAAAAACCCGTTTGCGGCGCGTGGCACGGTCACCGCCGGCAACAGCTCACAAACCTCGGACGGCGCGGGCGCGCTGATTCTGGCCAGCGAAAAAGCCGTCAAGCAGTTTGGCCTGCAACCACTCGCGCGGTTTGTCAGTTTTGCCGCGAAAGGCGTGCCGCCGCAGTTCATGGGCATCGGCCCGGTGGAGGCGGTTCCGGCGGCGCTGCGTCATGCCGGCTTGACACTGGACCAGATGGACTGGATCGAGCTCAACGAAGCCTTTGCGGCGCAGTCGCTGGCCGTCATCAACACACTCGGCCTGGACCAGACCAGGGTCAACCCGATGGGCGGCGCCATCGCCCTGGGCCACCCGCTCGGCGCCACTGGCGCCATTCGCGCTGCCACGCTGATCCACGGTCTGCAACGTACACAAGGCAAATACGGCATGGTCACCATGTGCATCGGCATGGGCCAGGGCGCCGCCGGCATCTTTGAGCGGGTGTGAGCCGGGGACTTGAGTCTGATAACCTATGGCCCATGAATACCTTGACCACTGACCTCCTGGTCGACACCGCCGGTGGTGTCACCACCCTCACGATCCATCGTGTGGCGAAAAAGAACTCCTTCACCACCGCCATGTACGCGGGCATGGCCGATGTACTGGATCGGGCGCAAGCCGATCCCACGGTGCGGGCGCTGGTGATCCAGGGGCCTGAGACCATTTTCAGTGCCGGCAACGACATTGCCGACTTCTTGCAGACGCCGCCGACCACGCTGGATGCGCCGGTGTTTCGTTTCATGCGCGCCATCAGCAGCTTCACCAAGCCGATCGTGGCTGCGGTCTGCGGTCCGGCGGTGGGCATTGGCACCACCCTGCTGTTCCATTGCGACCTGGTTTATGCCGGCGACAACGCCGCCTTTATGCCGGCGACAACGCCGCCTTTTCCATGCCTTTTGTCAACCTGGGCGTCTGCCCCGAAGCAGCGTCGAGCCTGCTGGCACCGCAACGCATGGGTTACGGCCGCGCCGCCGAGGCATTGATGCTCGGTGAGCCTTTCCTGGCCGAGGCAGCACTCGAGATGGGCCTGGTGAGCCGCATCGTGCCGCCCACCGAGGCCAATGCGCTGGCGCAGCGCCAGGCGCAAAAACTGGCGGCCAAACCCATGAGTGCCTTGCTGGCGACCAAGCGCCTGATGAAGCAGGGCCAGGCCGCGCTGGTGACAGAACGCATGGCCGAGGAAAGCACCTTGTTTGGCCAGATGCTGAGCCAGCCCGCCGCGCAGGAAGCCTTTTCGGCATTCATGGAAAAGCGCAAACCCGACTTCAGCAGTCTGTGATGATGCGCGCCCGATTAGCCACCTTCGCAATGATGCTGGGCCTAACATGTGGCGCCAGCGTTTACGCCAAGACCCCGGGTGAGGTCGAGGTGGGCAACGTGCTGCGCGAAGCCACGATGCGTGGCCTCAACGGCCCGGACCGCAAGCTCTCCGCGTTTCGTGGCAAACCGCTGATCATCAATGTCTGGGCCAGCTGGTGTCCGCCCTGCATCGCGGAAATGGGCTCGCTGGAGCGACTCGCCTGGAGCGACTTGGGCCAGCAATTCACCGTGATCGGTATTTCGACCGACGACTACCCGGAAGCGGCCAAGGGATTCCTGCGCAAAAGCCAGGCCACCATGAACCATTACATCGACCGCCAGCTGGAACTGGAAAACATGCTGGGCGCCAGCAACCTGCCGCTCACCCTGCTGGTCGATGCCAAAGGCAAGGTGCTGCACAAGGTGGTGGGCGCACGCGAGTGGGACAGCCCGCAGGCGATGGCATTGATCCGCAGCACTTTTCGCCTCGGCACAGCAGCCCCCTCGCTGCTCAAGAAGTGACCTGCCAAGGTCAGTGAACCCCAACACATGACAGTCGCCAAACCCACCTTGGTGATTCTGGCCGCCGGCATGGGCTCCCGGTATGGCGGCCTCAAGCAACTGGACCCAATCGGGCCGCATGGCGAGACCATCCTGGACTATTCGGTATTCGACGCCATGCGTGCGGGATTCGGCCGCATCGTCTTTGTGATTCGTCGGGATTTCGCTGACCTGTTTCAGGCTCAGGTCGCTGCCCGTTACGCCGGGGTCATTGAAGTGGTTTGCACATTTCAGGACCTGCATGACCTGCCCGCCGGATTCGAGCCGCCCTCAGGTCGCAACAAACCCTGGGGTACGGTGCATGCGGTACTGGCCGCCCGCGCGGTGCTGGACGGTTTTTTTGCGGTCATCAATGCCGATGATTTTTATGGCAGCCAGTCCTACCAACACATGTTTGAGCATTATCAGGACTGGGTCAGGGTCGGCTGCCGGCCAGAACAATGCGCCATGGTGGCCTACCCAGTCCGCAGCACGCTGTCCAGCCATGGCGGCGTCAATCGCGGCATTTGCCGGGTACAGAACGAACAACTGGTATCGGTCGAGGAGGTGGTTGACATCCGACTCGAAAACGATGGCAAATGCCGGGGCCG
>JBEGLK010000345.1:0-3347 GCA_041183605.1 Pseudomonadota bacterium | reverse complement strand
CCTCCACAATCCGGTGCGGCCCGGGGCTGCAGACTGAGCCGGGTCGCAAGGAGACACTCCAGCTGGCGCCGCGGTACCTGGCGCTGGCCGTGCCGTCGTCGTGCCAGGCCTCGATCAGAACGGTTTCGCCAACGTCCAGGTTCACATCGGGGTTGGCGCCAGCCGGCAGGGCAGGTGGCCGGTGTTTTTGGTAACTGCGCCAGGCCACGACAAAACCACCGCCGAGCACGGCCGCCGTGACCAATTGCACCGACACCGAGGCGCCCATATGCGCGACAATGGCCGCACCGGCCACGCCCAGTGACAACATCAGCAAATAAAAGGTGCCGGTCAGCACCTCCAGTGCGATCAGCCCGCCCGCCAGCAGCCACCAGATGGTCGATTCAGCCATGTTTGCTTCCATTTGTTATTTGACCTGCCACATTCTGCGGTAAAAGTGCGTGTTCGCAACAGTTGTGTCTTGATAAGTCCTTACACTTCGCGCCAATTTACTTTTTTACGTGTGTCGCTGGAGCCTGCCATGAAATTTCGCTTTCCCATTGTCATCATCGACGAGGATTACCGGTCCGAGAATACCTCCGGGCTGGGCATCCGCGCGCTGGCGCAGGCTATCGAGTCTGAAGGTTTTGAAGTGCTGGGCGTCACCAGTTATGGTGATTTGAGCCAGTTTGCCCAGCAACAGAGCCGGGCCAGCACCTTTATCTTGTCGATTGACGACGAAGAATTCACCCCCGGCCCCGACCTGGACCCGGCCGTGGTGAACCTGCGCCACTTCATTGAAGAAGTGCGCCGGCGCAACCTCGATGTGCCGATTTACATCTACGGCGAGACCAAAACCAGCCGCCATCTGCCCAACGACATCCTGCGTGAATTGCATGGCTTCATCCACATGTTCGAGGACACGCCCGAGTTTGTGGCGCGCCACATCATCCGTGAAGCCAAAAGTTACCTGGAAGGTGTGCAGCCGCCGTTTTTCAAGGCCTTGCTCGACTATGCCGAAGACGGTTCGTATTCGTGGCATTGCCCGGGTCACTCGGGCGGCGTGGCTTTTCTGAAAAGCCCGGTGGGCCAGATGTACCACCAGTTTTACGGTGAAAACATGCTGCGCGCCGACGTCTGCAACGCGGTCGAAGAACTCGGCCAGTTGCTCGACCACGATGGCGCCATCGGCAAGAGCGAGCGCAACGCCGCGCGCATTTTCAATGCCGACCACTGCTTTTTTGTCACCAACGGCACGTCCACCTCCAACAAGATGGTCTGGCACCACACCGTGGCGCCTAACGACGTGGTGGTGGTCGACCGCAATTGCCACAAGTCGATCCTGCACGCCATCATCATGACCGGCGCGATTCCGGTCTTCTTGAAGCCCACGCGCAACCATTTCGGCATCATCGGCCCGATCCCGAAAAGCGAGTTCGAGCCCGCCACCATCAAGGCCAAGATCAAGGCGAACCCGTTGATCAAGGAGCATTTGCCCGAGATCGACGTCAACCAGATCAAGCCACGCGTGCTGACGCTCACGCAATCCACCTACGACGGTGTCTTGTACAACACCGAAACCGTGAAGAACATGCTCGACGGTTACGTGGAAAACATCCACTTCGACGAGGCCTGGCTGCCGCATGCGGCGTTTCACCCGTTCTACGGCACCTACCACGCCATGGGCAAGGACCGCCCGCGGCCCAAAAAGGCCATGGTTTACGCCACCCAGTCCATCCACAAGCTGCTGGCCGGCATCAGCCAGGCCAGCCATGTGCTGGTGCAGGACTCACAAACCGTCAAGCTCGACAAACACCTGTTCAACGAAGCCTACCTGATGCACACCAGCACCAGCCCGCAGTACAGCATCATTGCCAGCTGCGACGTGGCCGCGGCCATGATGGAGCCGCCCGGCGGCACCGCGCTGGTGGAAGAAAGCATTGCCGAGGCGCTGGACTTCCGGCGCGCCATGCGCCAGATTGACGACGATTACGGTTCCGACTGGTGGTTCAAGGTCTGGGGGCCGGACAAGTTAGTGGAGGAGGGCATTGGCCGCGCCGACGACTGGATCATCAAGGGTGAATCGCGCACCATCAAGGCCGGTGTGAACTGGCACGGCTTTGGCAAGATGGCCACCGGCTTCAACATGCTCGACCCGATCAAGTCGACCGTGGTCACGCCCGGCATGGACCTCAACGGCAAGTTTGCCAAGACCGGCATCCCGGCCAGCATCGTGACCAAGTTCTTGGCCGAACACGGTGTGGTGGTGGAAAAGACCGGGCTGTACAGCTTTTTCATCATGTTCACCATCGGCATCACCAAGGGCCGCTGGAACAGCATGTTGACAGCCTTGCAGCAGTTCAAGGACGACTACGCCAAAAACCACATCGGCATCACCAAGGGCCGCTGGAACAGCATGTTGACCGCCTTGCAGCAGTTCAAGGACGACTACGCCAAAAACCAGGCCATGTGGCGCATCCTGCCCGAGTTTTGCCAGAAGTACCCGCAGTACGAAAACATGGGCCTGGCCGACCTGTGCCAGCACGTGCACCAGCTCTATGCCAAGTACGACATTGCGCGCCTGACCACAGACATGTACCTGAGCGACCTCACGCCCGCCATGAAACCCAGCGACGCCTACGCCCACATTGCCTTGCGCAAGACCGAGCGTGTGGAGATTGACCACCTCGAGGGCCGCGTCACCGTGGGCCTGGTCACACCCTACCCGCCGGGCATTCCGCTGCTGATTCCGGGCGAAGTGTTCAACAAGAAGATTGTGGACTACCTCAAGTTCTCCCGCGAGTTCAACCGCCAGTGCCCGGGTTTCGAGACCGACATCCATGGTTTGGTAGAAGAAGTGGGTGCCGATGGCCAGGTGCACTACTACGCAGACTGCGTAAAGGCCTGACACGGCCTTGAAAACAGCCAAACCGGCCTTGTCACAGGTCGGTTTGGTATTGCACGGCCAAGGCCCCACGGGCTGGTGCTGGCCTTAGGTGCTGCCGGCCTGGGGTTGGTCAGATGATTTGCTGAGTCATCGCGTTCATCACCATGACGGTGATCACGGTCTTTGTAGGGCCGAATTCATTCGGCCAGGTCGAATAAATTCGACCCCACAGGGCTCACGCCATGGCGAGCCCTTTTACTTCACCTTGGCCAGTTCGGCCACGGCGTCGCGCGCGGCGGCTTTGTCGCCGGCACTGGCGAACTTGCTGTATTTGCCCAGGATGGCCACCCTGTGGCCGTAGATGCGCGGGTTGGCGGCCATGCATTCGCGTTGTTCCAGAAAATTGGCGTCGCCAGAGAAGTTGCCGACCAGGCCACCGGCCTCGGTGATCAGCAGTGAGCCGGCGGCCACGTCCCAGGGT
>JBEGLK010000344.1:0-3473 GCA_041183605.1 Pseudomonadota bacterium | reverse complement strand
CACGAACTCTCCGGCGGGGAACGCCAGCGCGTGGCCATTGCCCGAGCGCTGGCCACCAGCCCGCGCCTGCTGCTGTTGGACGAGCCACTGGCGGCACTGGACCGGGCGCGCAAAGGTGAAATCCTGCCTTACCTTGAGCAGTTGCATAAACAGCTGGCGTTGCCGGTCATTCTGGTCACCCATGCGGTCGAAGAGGTCACCCGCCTGGCCGACCGCGTGATCTTCATGGCCGATGGTCGTGTTGAACGGGTGGAACGGCTGCGTGATGCGCTGGCTCGCCCCGACTCGCCGCTGTTTGACGAAGAAGGTCCGGTCAGTGTGTTGCATGGCCGCTTGCACCCCGCCGATGGCGATGGTTTGTCTTCATTTGGTAACAGCCTGGTACACCTGCGCCTGAGTCTGCCCGCCGCCACAAAAGCGTCTGCCACAAGGCTGCGCGTGCTGGCACGTGACGTGAGTCTGGCAACGCTGCCACCACAGGGTTTGAGTATCCTGAACCAGTTACCCATCACCATCACGGCCATCCACCCAGGCGCGCCAGGCCGCGTTACGGTAAGGTGCCAGCTGGTTGATGGCCAGACGCTGCTGGCAGAAATCACCCGCTATTCCTGTGAACATCTGAAGTTGACGATCGGCATGCCGGCTTTCGCCTTGATCAAATCAGTGGCGCTGATGGAATAAATGGCCGCCGATTTATAGGCAAACCGCGATTCAGGCGTTAGCATCAGCCGCATGCGGTTCGGATTTGTTCAACGTCATTCGATCAAAGCCAGGGTCACCCTGTTCACCCTGGCCATGTTTGTGCTGAGTCTGGTGGCCATGTCCCTGTTTTCCAGCAACGAACTTCACAACGACCTGCAGCATCAACTGCGCCAGCAGCAACGATCCGCCTTGGCCTTGTTGTCGGAATTCGTCGACCAGGGCGTCACGCTACGCCTCCAGACGCTTGAGAAATCGGCGCAGCGCATCACACCGGAATTGATGAAGAACCCGGCCGCGCTACAGGCCGAACTCCAGCAACAAGTGGTTCTGGCAAACCAGTTCAACGCCGGGTTGCTGGTGATGGATGCAGAGGGCACGGTCATTGCCGAAAACAACCTGATTACCGGGCGCCTTGGCGCCAACTACAGGGACCGGGATTACATCCGGAACGCGCTTCAACAAAACCAGGCCGTTGTTGGTCAACCGGTAACAGGCCGAATCTCCAAAATAGCCGGCTTTGGCATGTCGGCACCGATCCGTGATGCGCAAGGCCAGCCGATGGGTGTCCTGACCGGCTACATCGATCTGGGGCAACCCAACTTTCTCGACATCATCAGCCAGCAAAAATATGGCGAAACCGGAGGCTACCTGCTGATTGACCCGCGCCAGCGACGCATCATCACGGCCACCGACAAAAAACGCATCCTGGAGCAATTGCCAGCCCCCGGCATCAATCCCGATATCGATGATTTTCTGGCGGGCGCAGAAGACACCCGCATCATGCGCAACCCTGCCGGCGTCGAGATCATGGCCTCGGACAAAACGCTGTCTTCGGTGGCTTGGGTGCTGTCGGTGGTGCAGCCCACCGACGAAGCCTTTGCCTCGATCCGGGCCATGAGATCGCGCATGTTTCACACCACCCTGTTGTTCACCCTGGTAGCCGCCGGCCTGACCTGGTGGTTGCTGCGACGGCAACTCACGCCCTTGCTGAGTACGGTGGCTGTGTTGGCGAAAAGGGCCGACAACCCACAAGTGCTGGAGACACTGAAGGTGCAACGACAGGACGAGATCGGTTTGTTGATCAACAGTTTCAACACCTTGCTGACAACGATTGCACAACAACAAAAGTCATTGGCAAACCAGCAGGCCATGCTGGTCCGCGCAGAGACAATGGCCCACCTCGGCAGTTGGCAGTGGAACATCAGCACTGACAGGATCACCTGGTCGAACGAGATGTTTCAGATCTTTCAGCTCAAGCCCGCAGATACCGCGCCATCTTTTGAGGAGCATGCCCGATTTTTCCCAGCTGCCGACATGCAACGCCTGCGCGCAGCTGTTCAGACGACGCTGACACAACACCTGCCGTATGAGTTGGAGCTCAATGCCTTGCGCCCTGACGGCAGTACACGGGTCTGCATTGCCCGTTGCCAGATCGAGCTGGATGCCCAACAGCAAGTGACCATGTTGTATGGTTCGTTCCAGGATGTGACCGAAGTCAAAACTGCCCAACTCGGGCTGGAGCTTGCAGCCAAGGTGTTCAGTCACGCGTTTGAGGGCATTTCCATCACCGACGCCGCTGGCACCATACTTGATGTGAACGACACCTTCACCCGCATCACGGGTTACAGCCGCGAGGAAGTCATTGGCCAAAATCCACGGTTGTTGCAGTCAGGGCAGCAGGAGTTTTATGAAACCATGTGGCACGATCTGCTGACTGCCGGTCACTGGAGTGGCGAACTATGGAACCGCCGCAAAAACAACGAGGTTTATCCGGCTCTGGTCAATATCAGCGCCGTGCGTGACGCGCAAGGCATCACGCGCCAGTACGTCGGGCTGTTTTCCGACATCACGGCCCGCAAGGCGATGGAGGACCGGGTTCACCAACTGGCCTTTTTCGATGCCCTCACCGCCCTGCCGAACCGGCGCTTATTGTCCGACCGGTTGCATCAAAACCTGCTGAACAACAAACGTAGTGGACAATTTGGCGCCGTCATGTTTCTGGACCTGGACAATTTCAAACCCCTCAATGACACCAAGGGCCACGCCGTCGGAGACCTCTTGCTGATCGAAGTGGCCAATCGCTTGCGCGCCAGCGTGCGCCAAGCGGACACCATCGCGCGTATTGGTGGTGATGAATTTGTGGTGTTGCTCGGCGAACTCGATGTGGATGCCGAGACCTCCAGAGAACAAGCCAGCCAGATCGCTGAAAAAATTCGCCTGAATCTGGCCAGGCCTTATGCGTTACGAGTCCACCAGGCGGGGCATGAGGACAGCACGGTGGAACACCATTGCACCGTCAGCATTGGTTTGGTGTTGATGGCCCCTGATTGCCAGGACGCGGAAGATCTGCTCAGACAGGCCGACATCGCCATGTACCAAGCCAAGGAAAAGGGCCGCAACTGCGTCGCCTTCGGTCCATCAAGCTGATATTTCAGGCGGGCGTCTGGCCCGAAGCTTGTATCAGAGACAAGACAGCCGCTTTCGCCTGAATATCTTTGTCAGTGTCAACAAAACGCGCGGCAATGGCCAGGAATTCGTCCTGGATGGCCATGAAAGCGTCCAACACGTCGGGGTCAAAATGGCTGCCCCTGCCGTCAACGATGATCGCCACCGCCTTGGCGTGTGGCATGCCTTCCTTGTACACCCGACGGCTGATCAGCGCGTCATAAACGTCGGCCAGCGCCATCAGGCGGGCGCTGATCGGAATGGCGTCTCCCTTGAGCGCCTCCGGGTAACCACTGCCGTCCCATTTCTCGTGGTGCGACATGGCA
>JBEGLK010000343.1:0-2531 GCA_041183605.1 Pseudomonadota bacterium | reverse complement strand
GCCTTTTTAACTTCCTGTGCCATGGTGGATGTTGCTGCACCCAGCAGCAATGCAGTTCCGGCAATGGCGGTGAATGCCTGAACAATCAGGCGGCGAGATGTCGATTTCATAAGTTTCTCCTCGTTGTAAAAAAATGAACTCACACAAAACTTTTATGCGCCATTTGCAGCCATAAATGCCTGCAGTTCTGCGCGGGTGGGTAATCCATCTGAATCACCCGGAAACTGCACCACCCTGGCCCCTATCGCGTTGCCACGGACGGTGGCTTCTGGAAGACTTAAACCTTCGAGCAAACCTGAAATTACGCCAACCGCAAAACCGTCGCCCGCGCCCACGGTGTCAACCACCTTTGCCACAGGCACACCGACCACAGTCCCTCGCACTGAACCAGACGCGTAATAAGCGCCCTGGGAGCCGAGTTTGATGATCACATTGCTGGCGCCACGTTCCAGGTAGAAATCTGCGATTTCCGGAGGTGTTTCATGTCCGCTCAAGAGTTGACCTTCAGCCAGACCGGGCATGACCCAATCACTCAAAGCTGCAAGCTGATTCAGGCTTTCCACCATTGCTGCTTGTGAGGGCCACAGGCTTGGGCGAAGGTTTGGATCAAATGAAATAGATTTACCCATCCGCCTGGCCAATGCGGCAAGCTCAAAAACGACTTCGCGCGTGGTCGAAGAAACGCCCACATAAATGCCGGTGAGATGCAGATGTCGGGCGTTGGCGCAATAGATTTGATCCAGGTCACTCACCTGCATGTGGCTTGCAGCAGAGTCTTTGCGGAAGTATTCAATCTGGGGGTCACTGCCGTCATCAGAACGGGTCTTTAGCATGAACCCTGTGCGATGCGTCGGATCCACACTCACATGACCGTGGTCGACCCTTTCCTGATCCATAGCCGTCGTCAGGAAGCGACCGAATGAGTCCTTACCCACCCGACTGATATAGCCTGAATGAAAACCCAAACGTGCCAAACCAATGGCTACGTTGAGTTCGGCACCGGCACTCAATTTTGCAAAAGAGGCCACAGTCTCCAGTGTTCCAGGCTGCTGTGCGGCCAAGAGCACAAGGGGCTCGCCAACGGTAATAACGTCGAGTTCCAAAGCAGTGCCCGCTCAATCGAAGTTCAGGATAACCTTCATCGACTGGGAGCGGTCTGCTGCCAACGCAAAAGCGCGACCGGCGTCGCGGTAAGGCAATGTCGCAGACACCAAAGGCTTCAAATCCACCAGCCCTTTGTTGATGAGGTCAACCGCCACACCAAATTCCTCATGGAAGCGAAACGCGCCACGCATGTCGAACTCTTTGGCAACCACCATGTTGAAAGGCAGTGTCATTTCATTTCCAGACAGACCGACCTGAACCAATACACCGCGTGGACGCAATACATCAAAGCCTGCGCGCATGGCTCTGTCATTGCCGCTGGCCTCGAACATCACATCAAACTGCCCTTTTTCAGCAGCAAAGCGGACAAGCGCATCCGGGCTGCTTGCCACATTGATGGTCTCGTCAGCACCGACTTTTTGCACTTTGCGCAAAGGTTGATCCACCACATCGGTGGCCACAATCAGGGTGGCACCAGCGCGTCGTGCTGCGATGACCAGCATGGCACCGATAGGGCCACATCCTGTGACCAGAACCTTGCGCCCCACAAGCGGCCCGGCACGGTTGATGGCATGCAGCGCCACCGCGAGTGGCTCGGCCATGGCACCCTCGGCATTCGACACGCTGTCTGCGAGCTTGAAGGCCTGCGCTGCGCCAATGACGATTTCCTGGCGAAATGCACCCTGCACATGGGGCATACGCATGGCACTACCGAAATAGCGCATGTCCAGGCAGTGATTTTGTAAACCCAGCTGGCAAAAGCGACACAGCCCACAAGGATGGCTGGGGTTGACCGCAATGCGGTCACCTGGGGCAAGATGAGTCACATCTCCTGCAACCTCTTCCAGAACACCAGCCACCTCATGCCCTAGCACCATGGGCTGCTGAATGCGGATGGCACCAAAGCCCCCGTGCTGGTAATAATGCAAATCAGAGCCGCAGATGCCGCCCGTGCGGATGCGGACACGAACCTGACCCGACGTGACCGCAGGCGTGGGATAGTCTTCGACGCGCAAGTCGCCGGGAGAGTGGATGACAAGGGCTTCCATGGAGGAGATGATTCCAGAGTTGTTTGTGATGGATTGAGCAGGCGGGACTCAGCTTCAGCGAGTCATCAATTGCAGCGGCCACATCACGATCTGCGGAAAAACAACCAGCAGGAACATGACGATGGTCTGCGCAATCATGAAAGGCGTCACTCCCTTGATGGCACCGCTCATGGGAATCCTGGCAATGCTGCACACCACATTGAGCACGGTGCCCACCGGAGGTGTCACCAGGCCAATGGCGTTATTCATGATGAACAACACACCAAAGTAGACAGGATCAATACCTGCCTGCTTGACTACAGGCATGAGGACCGGGGTGAGAATCAACACAGTGGGAGTGAAATCCATCGCCGTGCCCACAATAAATACGATGACCAT
>JBEGLK010000342.1:0-3149 GCA_041183605.1 Pseudomonadota bacterium | reverse complement strand
AAATCCTTGGATTTCTATTGGCTGCGATCCTGATCACGGCAACGCCGGGCCCAGACAACCTCATGGTGCTGGGCATGGGGATATCAAGAGGACGGCGCGCGGGCATTGCATTCGGCTTGGGTTGTGCGCTGGGCTGCCTGAGCCACACGGCGCTGGCCGTGATTGGCGTGAGCGCGATTGTGGCAGCCTCACCGATAGCTTTCTCGGTGCTCAAGTGGATCGGCGGCGCCTATCTGATCTGGCTTGGCCTTCAAGCCTTGCGCAGCACCGGCGCCAGCGAAGTTGGCACGAACAACGGTCCCGAAAAATCCACGGTGGCCAAGCTATTCCTGAAAGGCATGTTCGCAAATGCCATCAACCCGAAAGTCGTGTTGTTCTTCCTGTCGTTTCTTCCACAATTCGTCGTGCCAGCCCAGGGCAACGTGGGGCTGCAGCTCGGCATCCTCGGGCTAGTGTTTACGGCACAAGCGGCCATCCTGTTCGGATTGCTTGCTTACTTTGCCGGCACCATCGGTGCCTGGATGCAGCGGCAGAAACACGCCAGCCTGTGGCTTGACCGAATCGCAGGCACGGTGTTTGTCGGACTGGGTATCCGGATGATTGTCAGCCGATAAGACCAGACCAACAAAAACGCCACCGCGAAGGGTGGCGAAGATGAGTTTGGTGCGGCTGGCGGGGATCGAACCCACGACCCTTGGCTTCGGAGGCCAATACTCTATCCACTGAGCTACAGCCGCAACCGAAGTCTTGATTGTAGGTGCATTAGTCCCTCAACCCTATAATCGCGCGCTGCTTTTGCACCTAACATCCAAGCGAGACCATCATGAGCGACCACCATCACACCGCCGACCACGACGCACACGCTGCTCCTGGCGCCAGCAAGATCAAACAGATCACCACTGCCCTTGTTTTGCTGGGTGTGCCGCTGTTGGTCGTGGGCTCCCTGGTGGCCTATTACAAAGGCCAAAGCGTGGGTCATGTGGCTGCCAGCATGTCTGAAGAGGCCGTGACCGGTCGCATTCAAAAAGTGGGCACCCTGCAACTGGGCGAATCCAAGCGCGAACCCAAAACCGGCGAAGAGGTTTTCAAGGCCCAATGCACGACTTGCCATACAGCAGGCATGGTGGGTGCGCCCAAGTTTGGCGATGCCGCGGCCTGGGGACCACGCATTGCCAAGGGTTATGACGCGCTGCTCGTATCCGCCCTCAAGGGCAAAGGCAACATGACGGCCCAGGGCGGTGGCGCATTTGCCGACTTCGAAGTGGGCCGCGCTCTGGTGTACATGGCCAATGCTGCCGGCGCCAAATTTACCGAACCCAAAGCCCCGGAAGCTGCCGGCGCTGCCGCACCAGCGGCTGCGGCATCCAACGCCAAATAACCGGCTATTACTTTTTTTGCCCTGCTTGCGGGCTTTTGACAAAGCCGAAGCGGCCGGGCAAATCGGACTGACGCACGGCTTGCGGCTGCCACAGGCCCAATTCAACGGTCTCGGCGGCCAGACCCATGTCCTGGGTATGCACCAGGCCGAGGCCGGCTGTTGATTCCAGATACAAATATCCTTCTTCATCAAGCCAGGCCTGCTGCACCAAGGCAGCCCGGCCCATGTGGTCCTTGATCGCATGGTCTGGCTGCACGCGCCAGATCAGCGGTGTCGCTTGCAACTCCACATACACACGCTGCGGACCGTTCTGGAAAAACCATTGGCCCTGCGCATCGGGCAGGTAGTTGCGGGCGATGAAATCGATCAGCTTCTCGTGTTTGAGCAAGGAGCCCTTGCTGCCCGGCACGCCGCTCTGGAAAGTACCCGCGGCCTGGGCACGGTCGTCACGCAGGTACCAGTTGCCACGTGCATCCAGCCCCAGCCAGCCATAGCAATTGGGTACGTTGGGCCATTTGGCCATCGCTTGTTTGACGATGTCGTCCATTGATATTCCTCTCAGGCTTGCGCCAAAAACCAGCCGCCAACGGTCTGTGGCAGCGTTTGCAGGTGACCCGGTGGCGACCCCGCCATAAAACCAACGTGCCCACCCTGAGCAGGTTGCCAAAGCGTTACATAACAACCCACCTCGCTCGAGACGGGCAGACTGCTGGCCGGTACAAAGGGATCATTCAGGGCATTGACCACCAAGGCCGGCAAACGGATATCGGCCAGGCGCGGCTTGGCCGAGGCACGCGTCCAGTAATCTTGCGTGCTCTTGAAGCCGTGCAGGGGCGCCGTGAAGACGTTGTCAAATTCGTACAAATCCCTCGCGGCATGCATGGCGCGGGCGTCAAACAGACCCGGGAACTGGGCCAGCTTTTGCATTGCCTTGGGCTTCATGGTTTTCAGGAACAGCCGGGTATACACCTGCCGGCTCAATCCACGACCAATGGCCAGGCCGCTGGCCATCAGGTCGACTGGCGCCGAGATGCTGGCCACCGCGTGCACCAGCCGGTTCGCCATACTGCCCGCCTCCTGCGCCCAGCGCAACAAGGCATTGCCGCCGAGGGACACGCCAACGGCATAAAGTTGCCCGCCATGGCGCGCGCGAAGACGCGCCAGCATCCAGTCAATCTCGGCAAAATCACCCGAATGGTAGGCCCGCGGCGCGCGATTGATCTCGCCGCTGCAGCCGCGAAAATGCGGCACCACCAAACCCCAACCCCGCTGTTGCGCCCATTGGGCCAGCGCCAACGCATAGTGGCTGCCTGATGAGCCTTCCAGTCCATGAAACAGCACCAGCAAGGGCGCCATGGCCGGCCCGTCCAGCCAGTCGACATCGACAAAATCATCGTCCGGAGTGGCCCAGCGTTCGCGCCGGTACGGAGTCGCAGCCAAAAGGTCAGCACGGCCCTGCAAGGCGGGCCAGATCGTCTGTGCATGACCGCCGGGCAGCCACCAGGGTGCGTTGTAACGCATGGCTGTTCAGTGCAATACCGGCGCGATCTCGGTGATGTCATCGGGCTCGTTGGCACTGCCGGGGCTGGCATGGTGCGCCACCAGGCGCCAGCCCTGCGCCGTCTTGTGATAGACGTTGGTGGCGATCACCACCGCCTCGACCGGACCCTCGGCAGTGAGCAGTTCAATGCGTTCACGCACGCTGTGCACCGAACTGGCCAAGGCCTCGACCTTGAGCACCCCCTCAGGCCGGACCCGAATGCTGCCGTTG
>JBEGLK010000341.1:0-2532 GCA_041183605.1 Pseudomonadota bacterium | reverse complement strand
GAGAACGCGATGCGGGTTGTCAACGGCCGCGAAATGCACAACATCTGTGTGCAGGACATTGTCAGCGCGGCGCTCATTCAGGGCGGCCGTCTGAGTCTCAGGGACTCGCCATTTCCGGACATGTTGCAGGACCCGGTTTTCATGCGCCTGCGCGCGTGCGTGACGGTGGGAATTGACGAGGGCCTCAATCGCGACCAGCCCGATGGTCGTGGCTCGAACGTCACCATCACCACGGTCGACGGCGCGAAAGTGTCATGCCGCGTCGACCATCCCCGCGGTCACAGCCTGCGCGGTGGCGCAAGCTGGGCCGAGCTGTCGGAGAAGTGGCATGAAGGTTTGCCGGAATGCGACGTGGCGCGGATGATCGCGCTGTCCCAGGGTCTTGAGGACCTGGAGGACGTCAAGACACTGACCGATACATTCAGGTCTGCAAACTGACCGGCTTTTCCAGCTGATCCCTCTGGGCCAGGCCTGGAAAGAGCCTGAACCAGAGTGCGGCAACTGCAAGTGTGCCCAGGCCACCGATCACCACCGATGGCACCGGTCCCACAATGGCTGCCAGCGCGCCCGACTCAAATTCGCCCAGCTGATTGGAAGCGCCGATAAAAATGGAGTTCACCGCGGACACCCGGCCGCGGATGTCGTCGGGCGTGTCGACTTGCATGATGGTTTGCCGAATCACCACACTGATATTGTCAGCGGCACCAGCGACCGCCAGCGCCAACAGCGACAGCCCCATATGGGTGGACAAGCCGAACACCAGGTTGGCCAGCCCGAAAATGGCGACCGCGCCGAGCAGCGTGTGTCCCACCTGGCGCTGCAAGGGCCAGCGCATCAGCGCCACCGACATCATCAGTGCACCCACCGAAGGTGCGGCGCGCAACAAGCCCAAGCCCTCGGGTCCCGTGTGCAGGATGTCCTTGGCATAAATTGGCAGCAAGGCCGTGGCGCCGCCGAGCAGCACCGCAAACAAGTCGAGCGACAAGGCGCCCAAAAGTACCTTTTTGCGCCACACGAAGGCAACCCCGGCCAGGGTCGAAGACCAGTTCATGGCGTTGTGGCTGATCTGGTGGGCGTAGCGGACCCCAAGCGTCAAGCTGGTAGACATGAGGAACAAGGCGGTGCAACTGGCATAGACGGCGGTGGCACCTGCCATGTAGATGACACCACCCAGGGCCGGTCCGGTCATGATGGCAAAACCGATGCCGGTGGAGCTGAAGGTCACCGCCCGCTGCAACATGGACTGGGGCACCAGCAGCGGCGTGATGGCCTGCTGGGCAGGCATCTGAAATGCGCGTGCCACGCCAAGCAAGACGGACAGGCCAAGAATCAGTTCGCGACTGGCATTTTGGTTCCAGGCTGTCAGGGCCATGGCCGTGGCAACCAGGGCTTGTAGCGCCATGCAGGCCGCGAAAATTTTCCCACGGTGCCAGCGGTCGGCGGCGTGACCTGCAGGCAGTGTCATCAACAAGGCCGGGACAAACTGAAACAGGCCCACCAAGCCCAGGTCCCAGGCGCTGCCGGTCAGGTCGTACATGTGCCAGCCCACTGCCACCATCAACATCTGGTTCGCCATGACGCCGGTCAAACGGGCAAGCCAAAAACGCATGAATGCCCGTTGGCGCATCAAATTGGACAGGGTAGGGTGGGGCATGAATTAGATCTCGGGGAAGAGGAAACCAGACACCTGTATTGAATACAGATGGCCAGCAAGTGAGTAAACGTTTGACGGCTTCAAAAACCTGCGTTGGAAGCGGGGCGAACGCTGCAGGCCGAGTTTACAAAATCGCTGAGTAACAGGTGCGCTGGAAAATAACTGATTGACTCATAATTTCACTTTTGAGGAGATAGAAACCATGCCATCAACAACAACGGATTTGCCCGAGTACGAGGTCTACGCCATCCGGTATGCCGAGCGCGAGGCCCGGCGCAGTGACCATTTCCTGCTCGGCGATCCGCACGACGCGCCCATGGATATGGACTATTTCGTCTGGGCTGTCATTGGCAAGGAGAGGAGTTTTGTGGTCGACCTGGGCTTTTCCGAGGCCACCGCGCGCAGGCGCAATCGCAAATGGCTGCGCTGCCCGATCGAGTCGCTGCGCCTGCTGGGCCTGGATCCGGCCAGCGTCAAGGATGCCGTGGTGACCCACCTGCACTATGACCATGCGGGCAACTTCAAGCTGTTGCCCAACGCCCAGTTCCATATCCAGGAGCCGGAAATTCACTTCGCGGCCGGGCGGCACATGCGTAATGCTTACTTCAAGATTCCGTATGATGTTGACGATATCGTCGACGTCGTGCGGCTGAACTTTGCTGACCGGGTGTTCTTTCACAACGGGCGCCACGACCTGGCTCCCGGCATCTCGATTGAGCCCCTGCCTGGGCATACCTGCGGTCAGGCCGGCGTGCGGGTGCACACCCGGCGCGGCTGGATCGTGCTGACGTCAGATGCTTCCCACTATTACGAGAACGTACGCAACCGTCGCCCCTTTGCATTGGTGCTGAGTCCGGAGCAGATGGTGGACTCGTTTG
>JBEGLK010000340.1:0-2550 GCA_041183605.1 Pseudomonadota bacterium | reverse complement strand
GTTTTCGTATGTCTTTTTCCATCTCACTGCTTTGAGCACATCGGTCTTGGACGTTTTTTGAGTTTTCTTGAGAAACACATGGGTGCATAAAACGACTTTGCCACTTTCAAGTTTGAAGAAAGGAACCCTCAGTCGACCAGCTCTGAACTCGTAAATTTTTTCATTTCTATCAATGAGGTGGCATTGTTCGACCGACAGGGCATCAAGACCTTCATGGGCTGCGAGTTCTATCAGTGCCAGCAAGCGTTGCTTGTGGGCCTCTTGCACAGCGTCCAAATTGGCCAACCCGTCTAAGAGCGGGCAACGGTCTTGACCATCTTTTTCGCTGACAACGGCACCAATTCGAAGGCGTCCAGACCTGAATTCGTAGACTTTCAATATTAACCTATAGGTTAAATGAGTTGGGTATGATCCGCAATCGGCGTTTCAAAAACGTGCACTGAAGTGTGGTTTTTCGAGCAATCGAGGGTTTTTTAAAGCTGTCCTCGCCAGCTTAAAATTAATTATATGGTACTAATAAATGTATGATCGTGCGAATGGAGCTCTTTTCGATTCCACTAAATGAAATGTCTTAAGCCGCCTTCAGCAACAAACTCATCGCCTGCGCCTGCGCCTGACTCGCATTGGTCGCCACAAAATCGGCGTTCACTTCTTCCGCCAAATTGGGCCGCAGAAAAGCCTGAGTGCCACCCACCACCACCAGCAAATTCTTGTTTTTGCTGACGCTGCGGCAGCGAGAAATCAGTTGGTGAATCAGCAGCAGGTCGTGCTCCACCGCCAGGGTCACGCCCAGCAGGTCGAAGGACTCGTGCGCCAAAATTTCCGGCACATTTTCAAACTTCACATGGGGGCCGGAGGTCACCGACCAGCCATGCCAGTTGAAAATTTCTGCCGCCACAAACGAGCCCAGGGTGTGGCTGCTTTGGCTGGGGTAGGTGATGATCACCTTGTGCGGGTTGTCTGGCTTTTGGTGCATGCGCAGACGCTCATCGGCAATTTCAAACACCAGCTCTTCCAGCCGTTGCGTGCCCAGCTTCACCGCTGAATAGGAAATGCGGTCATACGACCACCACTCGCCCAGCACCATGGCGGCACCGGTGATGGCTTGCACCAGAAATTGTTCGGCGTCGGCGCTCTCGCGCATCAGGGCAGTGGCCACCTTCTGAAAGCCTTCGGTGTCAAAGTCAATCGAGGAGGCCGCGAGTTCGCGAATCAGATCTTGCGAAAATGTGGGATGGACCTGCGTGTGATCAAAGCGCTCGGCGTACTGGCGTGGCAAAACAAAGCCCATCAAGGCTTGTTTGCGTGCGGCATCGGGTGCGCTGGAAGTGTCCAATGGGTGGGCCTGTGTAAAAATGCCGAAAAGGCCATTTTGTCATTTTATGAGAACAATTCGAAACGTCAATTGAAAATGACATTACATTCCAACCGACAGTCCCTCAGCGGACTGGGCGTCTTTTTCCGGCCCTACCGTCTTCAGATCGCCCTGGCGGCGGTTTTCCTGCTGTTGGCCGCGGGCGCCACCTTGGCCTTCCCCTGGGCCATGCGCCGCCTGATCGACGACGGCCTGATGGCGCAAGCCAACTCTGCGGCCCTGGCCACGGGGTTTCTGGAGCTGTTGGCGGTGGCCGTGGCCCTGGCCTTTTTCTCGGCGGCGCGCTACTACATGGTGAGCTGGCTGGGCGAGCGCATCACGGCCGACCTGCGGCAAGCGGTGTACGCCCATGTGCTGCGGCAAAGCCCTTCGTTTTTTGAGGTCACGCAGTCGGGCGAGGTGTTGTCACGCCTGACCAATGACACCACCTTGGTGCAGACTGTGGTGGGTTCGTCGCTGTCCATGGGCTTGCGCAATTTGGTGATGGGCCTGGGCGCCTTGCTGATGCTGGTGTGGAGCAATGCCTGGCTGATGCTGCAAGTGATTGCCGTGCTGCTGGCGGTCATCTTGCCCAGCGTTTACTTGGGCCGGCGGGTGCGCAGCCTGTCGCGCGCCAACCAGGACCGCTTGGCCGATGCCAGCGCCTTGGCCGGCGAGGTGCTCAATGCCATTCCAGTGGTGCAGGCCTACACCGCCGAAGCGCACGAGAGCCAGCGCTTTGTGCAGGCCAGCCAACAGACGGTGAAAGCGGCGGTTCGCCGCATTCGCGCGCGCTCGGTGCTGGTGGGCTTTGTGATGGTGACCTCGAGCGCAGTGCTGCTGTGGGGCCTGTACTTGGGGACCTTGTCGGTTCGCGCTGGCACCACCACCGCTGGCGAGCTGGGCCAGACCCTGATTTACGTGCTGTTGCTGGCCAGTGCCTTTGCCGTGTTGGGCGAGGTCTATGGCGATTTGCTGCGCGCCGCAGGCGCCACGGAGCGCCTGATGGCCTTGCTGCAAAGCCGCTCCGATGTGACCTCGCCAGCGCAGCCGCAACAGGCGCCGTGGCCTGCAGGCGGCGCCAGCGTGGAACTGCAACAGGTGGTGTTTGCCTACCCCTCGCGGCCCGAGCATGCGGTGTTGAACCAACTGAGCGCGCGGGTGCAGCCGGGGCAAACCATTGCCTTGGTGGGCCC
>JBEGLK010000339.1:0-2551 GCA_041183605.1 Pseudomonadota bacterium | reverse complement strand
CCATCTTTACCCGCCTGTGCGAGCAGGTGGCACAAGACCTGAAACGCAAGGCTTATGTTGGAAAAACCATCGGTATCAAGTTACGTTTTGATGACTTCAAAAGTGTCACGCGCGACCTGACCCTGCCCGACTACATCGCGGATGCAGCTGCCATCCGCCACCACGCCGGTCTTTGCCTCAAGCGGGTACCGCTACAGCAGCGCCTGCGCCTGCTGGGCGTGCGGGTCGGCTCGCTGATGCCCCTGGCCGACTACCAGCTCTCGCGCCAGCAAGAAGCCCCAGCGCCACCGTTGCAGACCACCATGGATCTGGAATAAGCCAGGCGCGGTAGCCCGAAAAAATCAGCGGCTGGCAGCCAGGTCAATCTGTGCGCGCAGTTCGGTGTAGTTCATCGTCACCGGGAATTGCGGGAACTCGTCGATCACGTTTTGCGGCGGGTGGAACAGGATGCCGGCATTGGCCTCGCCCAGCATCGCGGTGTCGTTGTAGGAGTCGCCTGCGGCAATGACCTTGAACTGCAGTTCGCGAAAACGCTGCACCGCTTCTTTTTTCTGGTTGGGCATACGCAGGTGGTAGTTCACCAGGAAACCGTCGGCATCGGCTTCAAGCTTGTGGCAAAACAGCACCGGCATGTTGAGCTGTGCCATCAAGGGCATGGCAAATTCATAAAACGTGTCTGACAGGATGATCACCTGGTAGTCGCGACGCAATTGGTCCAGGAATTCTCGCGCGCCGGCCATCGGGCCCATGTCCGAAATGACTTTTTGAATGTCGGGCAAACCCAGCTTGTGCTTTTTGAGCAAATCGAGCCGGAACTTCATCAATTTGTCGTAGTCGGGCTCGTCGCGGGTGGTGCGCGACAGTTCCGGGATGCCGGTGCGACTGGCAAACTCGATCCAGATTTCGGGGACGAGGACACCTTCGAGGTCAAGACAAACGAGCTGCACAGAAATTCTCCATAGGGGTTTGGACAAAGGCGAGCATGTTATCAGGCGCTGCCCTCGTCCAGCGCAGCTTCTTCCAGGTGGCTGACATCACCCCAACCCACCAGGGTGAGGCCTTCGGCCGTCCAGAGCAGGCGGTTGATGGCGGCATTGCCAAGATGCCAGGTCCGTGGCGCCTGGAGGTCCTGGCCGGTTGCCAGGCGGTACAACACATCCATCACGCCGCCGTGGGCCACCATCACGATCTGGCCACCCATATGCTGCTGCGCGAGCGCAGCCACGGTATTGCTGACGCGCTGGCGCAAGGCAAGCAAGGTTTCGCCGCCAGGCGGTGCCCAGTCGGGCTCACGCTTGCGCCAGCGCAAGGCGGCGTCGGGCCACTGCGCTTCAAGCTCGGCATAGGTCTTGCCTTCATAACTGCCAAAGCCACGTTCGCGCAAACCCTGGTTGGCTATTACCGGCGCCCCGATGGCTTTCTCGATGGCGCTGGCGGTATGCCAGGCGCGCATCAGGTCGCTGGTGTAAATGGCGTCGACGGACTCGTCAGCCAGCGCCCGGGCCACCTGGTCCGCCTGCCAGAAGCCTTTGGCATTGAGCTCAACGTCCAGATGCCCCTGCAGCCGGGCGTCCACGTTCCAGGCCGTTTCGCCGTGGCGGATGGCAATGATGCGAGTTGCTTGCATAAAGTGAATCAGCTTTGTCCTTGAGTGATCAACGGGGAATTTCAATATTGACCCGACGCACCCCGTTCGGTGGTGTCGGAAAACCCTGCAGGGCAGCGTCCAGCAAGGCGGCAAGCACCACATCACCGTCGGCCCAGATACCTTCGTGACTGGCATGGCTCTCGAACACCACGGCACCAGCGTTGTCGCGAATGATCAGGCTGACCTGGCGCCAATAGCTGGTTTGCATCTCCATGCCTGGAAACAAAGCACCCTGGTTACCCATGCCGATGCCAATGGCGCCATTGCCAAACACCCAGCCCAGCCCCCAGCCAATGCCCATACCGCTCTGACGGAATGTGTTTTCCTGGCGCTGCACCGCACTCACCTGCACCAGCAAGAGGGCCGAATTTTGCCGCGTCAAGCCCACTTTGCCGAGCGCCTGTTCAGCCAGCTTTTCGAGTCTCGCCTGATTCATCGGGTCGGCTACTTGCGAAGGCAGGCGTTCGAACTGGTAGCTGGCGCCGGGCGCGATGGTTTTAGGCGCGAAGCTGGTGACCTGGCTGTCAATGAGCCGAACACTGGCGCAGCCTGAGAGCAGAAACACCAGCAGCCACAGAGCCAAGCGCAGCAGCTTGATCGGGGTCAGCAACATATTTATCCCCCTCGATTCGTATTAAACAGACTTCGTCAGGGCGGCAGGTTAATGAAGCAATCCATGACTTCCAGTGACATGGACTGCCGCGCTGCGCTCGCACTGACGAAGTCAGGGCGCCATGCCATACGCTACAACTGCACCACCTGCAACCCTGCCAATTTTGGCATCGGAAACTCTTCCTCGTCAAAAACCTTGTCGCCCTCTTCATCGGCTTGTCCGGTGATTTTGATGTTTTTGAAATCGTAGCGATTGACATCCATCAAATGGGAGGGCACCACGTTTTGCAA
>JBEGLK010000338.1:0-7468 GCA_041183605.1 Pseudomonadota bacterium | reverse complement strand
ACCCAGGGAATGGGGCCATGTTCATGGAGTTGGCTCTCCAACCAGGTGAACAGCGGACCATGGGGTGCCGGCAAGCCGCAGAGCAGGGCGTGGTCCTCGTCCGAAAGGGATTCCAGCGCCGCCATGTTGTCGAGCAGGATGCGGGCGGCGTGATCTGATCGGCTGGCTGGTAAACGATTGCCAGAAATCCGCTCAGGCGTGCTTTCCTTGCTCTTGTATTTTCGGGTGCCATAGGCTGAGAAGTCGGTGCGCATGGCAGCGTCAGAGCCGTAAGCTTCGGAGCGCTCGCGTCTGGCTTTGGCCGGTGCCGGGTGCCAGATGCCGGTGAGTTCGCGCGCGCTGAGCTGGACCAGGTCGGCGATTTCGGTCAACAGTTGTTGCTTGAGGGCGCCCGCGGGCAGCAGGTCCCATAGCGGTTTGGCGTTGCTGGCCATATGAGCCCGGCCCTCGGCGCTGTGCAGGTCGCAGCCGTCGCGCGCGGCATCGATCAAAAATCGGCTTAACGGCACGGCTTCGCTGACATAACGGGCAAATGCCTCCTTGCCGTGTTCTCGGATGAAACTGTCGGGGTCGTGTTCTGGTGGCAAAAACAGAAACTTGACCGAGCGCACGTCGGTGGCCAACGGCAACGCGGCATCAAGCGCCTTGCGTGCTGCCCGCCGGCCCGCGCTGTCGCCGTCAAAGCTGAACACCACAGAATCGGTAAAACGAAACAGCTTGTGCACATGCTCGGGCGTGCAGGCCGTCCCCAGCGTGGCGACCGCGTTGGGGAAACCCAGTTGCGCCAGCGCCACCACGTCCATATAACCTTCGGTGACCAGCGCAAACCCGTGTTCGCGCAGGGCGGCTCGTGCCTCGAACAGGCCGTAGAGTTCGCGCCCTTTGCTGAATACCGGCGTTTCAGGCGAGTTCAGGTATTTGGGCTTGTCGTCACCGAGCACGCGGCCGCCAAAGCCGATGTACTCGCCCTTGATGTTTCGGATCGGGAACATGACCCGGTCCCTGAAGCGGTCGTAACGTTTGGCCTGCTGGCCTTCCTCTTCGCTTAGGATCACCAAGCCGCTTTCCACCAACAACGGGTCGTCGTAATTGGGGAAAACACTGGCCAAGCTGCGCCACCCCTCTGGCGCGTAACCGAGTCCAAACTGTTTGGCCACCCGCCCGGAAACCCCGCGCCCCTTGAAATAGGTCACGGCGCGTTCCGATGTTTTGAGCTGCTTCTGGTAGGACAGGCAGGCTTTTTCGAGCACGTCGTTCAGCGTTGTCTGTTTTTGCCTTTGCTCGGCGGCGCGGGCCCGGTCTTGTGGACTGGCATCGTCTTCGGGCACTTTCATGCCAAATTGCTGGGCCAAGTCCTGCACTGCCTCGACAAAACTCATGCCCGCGTGGTCCATCAGGAAACCAATGGCGTTGCCGGTTTTCCCACAACCAAAGCAGTGGTAGAACTGCTTGGTCGGGCTGACTGAAAAAGAAGGAGACTTTTCGCCATGAAACGGGCAAAGGCCCATGAAATTGGCGCCACCCTTTTTGAGCGGCACATAACGGCCCACGATTTCCACCACATCGGCGCGGGCAAGCAGTTCCTGAACAAAGGTCTGGGGGATCGACATGATGGGATTGTAGAAACCCGCAGGCTCGTTTGTTTGAGGAAGGACGATGGCCAGGGCGGACACCGCGCAAAAGGCAGACTCAAATCTGAATATTTTTTGCTGCGCGCGCAATCTTGTGCGAAATTTCAGGCCTTGAGCTTCAGAACAGCCAAATATTGCGGCTATACTCTCGTTCTCTTTTAGAGACCCTCAGGCGAGGCGCGTAGCTCAGCTGGTTAGAGCACCACCTTGACATGGTGGGGGTCGTTGGTTCGAGTCCAATCGCGCCTACCAAATTTGGTAGATAAATCAAGCACTTAACGGCAACGTCAAGTGCTTTTTTTGTGCCTGTTTTACAGGTGTTCAAAAGCTTGCAGGTCGGGTACCACGAAACGCCCATGTAATGACAACAGCGCAGCCCGGTGCAGGCTGGCAAGTTTGGTGAGCAACTGCTCCCCCTTTTTCAGCAGATGAATTTCGATTCTTCGCCGGTCTTCGGTAGAACGGCGCCGTTCGACCAGGCGCATCGTTTCGCAGCGTGAAATCAGTGCGACCACGCCATGCTGCTGCGCCTGCAGGCGTTCTGCCAACTCACCCACGGTGGCCCAGTCGCGACCCGGATAGCCTTTGATGTGCAGCAACAGCAAATACTGCAATGGTGTCAGGCCATGACGGCGAGAAACTTCCTCACTGAAACGTTCAAATTTCCTAATCTGATAGCGAAAATCTGACAATATTTCAAAGTCATGTTTTTCCAAAGAGTGGGCTTCGAGTTGAGGCACGGCAGCGTCCATTGCAAGTCCTTGAGTTCAGGTATTTTGACATTCCACCTTGTTGATACCCGGCCAAGCTACCAATGGCGGGCCGTGCTTCGAGGCCCTGACCATCAGTGAATCAGGACAATTTGCATCAGCAACAACCACGCTAACAGCCCGGCACCTGCAATCACCGTTGCCATTTGCAGTGCTTGAACATCCTCGTGCAAGTGAAACAGCGCGTACACCCCGTGGTAAATCAGTCCAACGGAAGCGGCCAGCGCGAGCACACCAACCATCACGGCGACCAACATGCTTGGCGCAAATAAAACCAGCGCCGACAGCCACAGAGGTATTGGCGCAAGTGCGGCCAGGGTAAAGCAGGCGTGGTAGTCGGTTGCCACATTATTGATTTTGCAGACCAGATGGATCAGCCAGGCCATCAGCGGAACAGTCAGCAACTCGGCGACAAAAAAGATGCCGGCCGCGGTATGCCATTGTTGAGGGCTGACGCCTGGCACGAAAACATCGCCATAACTGCTGCCAGCGTAATAGATCATTGCTGGCGGCAGCAAGGACAACGGCAAGACCAGCAGGGCAAACAAGCGGACCACTGACGGATGAACCCGGATCAGATCGTCCCAACCCTCAGAGAACGACCAGATCATTTTGGGCATTTGCACAACGTTCATAGCAATCTCCTTGTCGGGTCAATGTTTCATCTTCCCGAAGCGTTGATAAGAAAGACCCGCTGGAACGTTTTCACGACCAGCGCGGTAAATATATCACGTTATGATGTAAATGCAAATATAAGGGAATAGATGCGAGGAGCGTAGATGATGAAGACACCTAGAATTAATCCGTCACATCATCCAATCATGCAAAAAGAGTCGCCCATAGTTCAAACGATTTGCCATCTTTGGTATGGCGCTGACTTGAGCAATACACATGGCCGGCGGGTGCAGCGCGCGCTGATGTTGCTGAGTGCCACCATGGTCCTGGTTGGAACTGCCTGGGGAGTGTTTTTTTATTCTTTGGGCAACTGGCCAGTGGTCGGACTGGACATGTTGCTTGTGGTTGGAGGACTTGCCACAGCGGGCTTTATTTGGCGGCAGAAGCCTGAGTTGGCAGCGGCCATTTCCTTTGTGACCCTTTTCGTCGTGATTTGCGCGATTGCTTGGGCCTTTGACTCTGCCACGCCCCAGGCGCCACGAACCACCCAGCTTTATCTGATGCCGCTCAGTGTGGCAGCCATGCTGGCGTTTAGAACTTCTATGCCTTGGCTCAAGTTTGGCGCACCAGGGATTTGCCTGGTCGCCCTGGCACTTTTGTCACTGGGTTATGGTTCGCCCTTTCCGCAGTATGCGTTGCCTGAAAGCATCAAGGCATCCGGTGCTATTGTTCAAACTGTTACCGCGTTGTCACTGTTTTTTGTCATTTTGCATGTCATGCAGCATGATGCCGTTGTGCGTTCTGCATTGGAAAACGAATTGCTTCGGGCCATCGAGTGTTCGGAGCTCCGGCTCTTTTACCAACCCCAGGTAGATTCGCTTGGGCGAGTCATTGGCGCAGAGGCTTTGTTGCGGTGGGAGCACCCTGAGCGGGGCTTGATCACTCCCGGCGAGTTCCTGGAGACTGCCGAACAGTCCGGTTTGATCTTGCCGATTGGCAAATGGGTGGCGCTTATGGCTTGCGAGCAGTTGAAGTTGTGGTCAAAAAAGGCAAATTTCGAGCATTTGCGAATTGCCATCAACATCAGTCAACTGCAGCTTCGGCAGAATGATTTTGTCCCGCACATCCAGAGCCTGATCGAGCAGTTTCACATTCAGGCCAATCAACTCGAACTTGAAATCACCGAATCCATGTTGGTGGATGACATACAGGACGTGGTTAAAAAAATGAACGCATTGCACCAATGCGGGGTCACTTTTTCACTTTTTCACTGGATGATTTTGGAACCGGCTACTCGTCGCTCAACCACCTGAAAAGCCTGCCACTTCAGCAACTCAAGATTGACCAGTCCTTCGTGCGGGATGTGGTCAGCAATTCAAGTGACGCATCCATCATCAAAACCGTGATTGCCCTGGGGCACAACCTGAACATGACAGTGATCGCGGAGGGGGTTGAAACACAGGCGCAGCACCAGTTCCTGATGGACTGCGGTTGCGAGTTGTTTCAAGGTTATCTCTTCAGCAAGGCGCTACCGATCGAAGAGTTCAATGCTTATGTCAGGTCCAAACTGGATCTTGGAGCGACTGGAGCGGGCGATGGGAATCGAACCCACGTATGAAGCTTGGGAAGCTGCCGTTCTACCATTGAACTACGCCCGCGAAGGCACATAGTGTACATGCCTGCACACCCGATTTACTTCAGGATATCGCCCAGGCAAAGGTACTTGATTTCCACATAGTCATCGATGCCGTGGTGTGAACCTTCGCGGCCCAGGCCGGACTGTTTGACGCCACCAAACGGTACGTGCTCGGTGGCCAGAATGCCCACATTGATGCCGACCATGCCATATTCCAGCGCCTCGCTGACACGAAAGATGCGACCCACGTCACGGCTGTAGAAATAGCTGGCCAGACCAAATTCGGTGTTGTTGGCTGCCTCCACGACTTCCTGCTCGGTCTGGAACTTGAAGATTGGGGCAAACGGGCCAAAGGTTTCCTCTTTGGCGCACAACATGTCGGCGGTGGCGTCGGCCACTACCGTGGGTTCGAAGAACTGACCTTGCAGGCGCTTGCCGCCCACGAGCAGGCGGGCACCCTTGGCCACGGCATCACTCACATGGCGTTCCACTTTTTGCAACGCGGCTTCTTCAATCAGCGGGCCCTGGTTGACGCCGTCGTCAAAGCCATTGCCCACCTTGGCGGTCTTGACTTTGGCGGCAAACTTGGTGATGAATTCGTCGTACACGCCCGAATTCGTCGTACACGCCCGCCTGCACGTACAGGCGGTTGGAGCAGACGCAGGTTTGGCCGGCATTGCGGTACTTTGAGGCAAAAGCGCCTTCGACCGCGCTGTCGATGTCGGCATCGTCGAAAACGATGAAGGGCGCGTTGCCGCCGAGTTCCAACGAGAGTTTTTTGACGGTGGGCGCGCTTTGCGCCATCAAAATTCTGCCGACTTCGGTGGAGCCAGTGAAGCTGATATGGCGCACCACGTCACTGGCGCACAGCGCCTTGCCGACCGCAATCGAATTGTCAGCATCGGCGGTGACCATGTTGAGCACGCCAGCCGGCATGCCCGCGCGAATGGCCAGTTCGGCTGCCGCCAGGGCGGTCAGCGGCGTCAACTCAGCCGGTTTGATGATCACCGTGCAGCCAGCAGCCAGCGCGGGCGCCACTTTGCGGGTGATCATGGCCAACGGGAAGTTCCAGGGTGTGATGGCGGCGCAAACGCCAATCGGCTGGCGCAGCACCATCAGCCGACGGTTGTTGTCGAACTGGGGCAATGTCTCGCCGTTGATGCGTTTGGCTTCTTCGGCAAACCATTCGACAAAACTGGCGCCGTAGGCAACTTCGCCCTTGGCTTCGGGTAGCGGTTTGCCCTGTTCTGCTGTCATAAGACGGCCCAGGTCTTCCTGATTGGCCATCAGCAGGTCATACCACTTGCGCAAAATGATGCTGCGCTCCTTGGAGGTTTTGCTGCGCCAGGCTGGCCAAGCGGCATTGGCGGCAGAAATGGCCTGTTCTATCTCAGTCGGGCCCAAATTGGCCACGTCAGCCAGATGTTTACCTGTGGCAGGGTCGGTCACGGCAAAGCGGCTGGCGCCTTTGACCCACTGGCCGTTGATCAAAGCATCGGTTTTGAGTAAGGTAGGGTCAAGCAGGAGCGAGAGGGGAGAGGCTGGCATGGCGTTTGTCTCGGCTGATGAAGGTAACTGCAAAATTTTATGCGTATGCTTATGCTTTGCCCTGGCAAGGGCCAGTGTAAGCAGGGATACCGGTGCAAAAGGAAACCCCCCCTGATCACTTAAAATCAATGGTTTTGAAATCCGCGTGCCGGACGTGCGTAGGGTTTGCCTTCCGCTGCTGCCATCACCAACTCTGAAAATCAGGTCTCTCAAGTCATGAATCCAACCGCTGCCCCGGTCACTGTTGCCGACATCCGCAAGACCTTTCTCGACTTCTTCGCCTCCAAAAGCCACACTGTGGTGACGAGCAGCCCGCTGGTGCCCGGCAACGACCCCACGCTGATGTTCACCAACTCCGGCATGGTGCAGTTCAAGGACGTGTTTTTGGGCTCCGACAAGCGCAGTTATGTGCGTGCCGCGTCGGTGCAGGCTTGCTTGCGTGCGGGTGGCAAGCACAACGACCTGGAAAACGTGGGTTACACCGCGCGCCACCACACGTTTTTCGAGATGCTGGGCAACTGGAGCTTTGGTGACTATTTCAAACGCGAAAGTCTCAAGTGGGCCTGGGAATTGCTGACAGTGGTTTACAAGCTGCCGGCTGAACGCCTGCTGGCTACCGTCTATGAAGAGGACGACGAGGCTTATGACATCTGGACCAAGGAAATTGGTCTGCCCGCCGATCGCGTGATCCGCATTGGCGACAACAAGGGTGGTCGCTACAAGTCAGACAACTTCTGGATGATGGCCGACACCGGCCCTTGCGGCCCCTGTTCTGAAATTTTTTACGATCACGGTGACCACATCCCCGGTGGCCCGCCCGGCAGTCCGGAAGAAGATGGTGACCGCTTCATTGAAATCTGGAACAACGTGTTCATGCAGTTCAACATGGCTGAAGACGGCTCTATCACCCGGCTGCCTGCGCCCTGCGTGGACACCGGTATGGGTCTGGAGCGCCTGGCCGCGATCCTGCAGCACGTGCACAGCAACTATGAGATCGACCTGTTTGATGCACTGATCAAGGCTGCAGCCCGTGAAACCCACTGTGCCGACTTGGGCAACAACTCGCTCAAGGTGATTGCCGACCACATTCGCGCCACGGCCTTCCTGGTCAGTGATGGCGTATTGCCGGGCAACGAGGGCCGGGGTTATGTGCAGCGCCGCATCATTCGGCGCGCCATTCGCCACGGCTACAAACTGGGCCAGAAAACCCCGTTTTTCCACAAGCTGGTGCCCGATCTGGTGGCGGTCATGGGTGAGGCCTATCCCAA
>JBEGLK010000337.1:0-2568 GCA_041183605.1 Pseudomonadota bacterium | reverse complement strand
AACTGCACAAAATTGCGCTGCATCGATTGCAGGTAAGCCGGGTCGTAATGCTGGGTCAGCAATTCCATGACCACGCTGGAAAAATCTCCCTCCTGCGCCAATTTTTGCCAGCGTCCCACCACCTCGTGACCCTTGAGTTCGGTCAATAACGCCAGCCGTTTGCAAAAATAGGCCACGTCGCGGGTCAGGTACTCGTAGTCCTCGAGCAACAGTGCCACACGTTGTTCATCGGACAGTTGCAGGTTCAGGCAGGGGCTGGCACGCATGGCGTCCATCAGTGCACCGGGCACTGAAAGATTGCCGACCTTTTTACTCTCGCTTTCCACAAACACCGGTCGCGCGGGGTTGAAGCTGCGCAGCTGATCCCATATCAGGGTTTCAAAATGTTTTTGTGTGGGCTGCGTCAGTCCGGGCATGGCTCCCAGCACCGAACTGCGATGCCTGGCCAATGCTTCCAGATCCAGCACCTGGGCACCTTCCGCAGCCAAAGCCTGCAACAGGCGTGTCTTGCCACTGCCGGTGGGGCCACAAATGATCTTGTAGGACAGGCCGGGTGCTCGCGCTGCGATATCCTGTACCAACGCTGCTCGAAACGCCTTGTAGCCGCCTTCCACCAGCGTGACTCTAAAACCAATCTGGCTCAGGATCAGCGACAGTGAGCCGCTGCGTTGCCCGCCGCGCCAGCAATACGCCAGTGGCTGCCAGTCCCTGGGCTTGTCAATGACCTCGCGTTCAATGTGGGCGGCGATGTTGCGTGCCGCGATGGCAGCTCCGCGTTTTCTGGCTTCAAAGGGGTTGACCTGTTTGTAGAGCGTGCCAATCTCGATGCGCTCGGCGTTGTTCAGGGTGGGCCAGTTGACGGCGCCGGGCAGATGGTCGGCCTCGAATTCGCCTTCGCTGCGGGCATCGATGATGGCATCAAAATCCGCCAGCCGTGCCATGACTTCCGTGGCACTGAGGGGGGTCAAGCTCATAACAGTCCTTTTTTGATCGCGGGCCAGGCATTGGCCAGCATTCGCGGATGGGCTTCCTCTTTGGGATGGATGCGGTCAGCCTGGAACCAGGCCATGCTGTCGGGGGCATCGCCGATCCCCTTGAGGAAAAAAGGCACCAGAATTGTCCGCGTGGCTTTGGCCACCTCGGAATACATGTCGGTGAAACGTTGGGCGTAATCCCGACCGTAGTTTGGCGGCACCTGCATGCCGAGCAACACCACTCTGGCGCCAGTTTGCTGCGCCATCCGCGTGATGGTGAGCAGGTTGTCACGTGTCTGTTCGAGCGGCAGACCACGCAGCGCGTCGTTGCCGCCCAGTTCAACCACCACCAGCTTGGGTTTGTGCTGCGCCAGCAAGGCGGGCAGTCGGGAGCGTCCGCCTGACGTGGTGTCGCCGCTGATACTGGCATTGATCACCTCGGCACTGATTTTTTCGGCCTGCAGTTTCTGCGCCAGCAAAGCCACCCAGCCGGAGCCACGCCTGAGGCCATACTCGGCGCTCAAGGAGTCGCCCAGTACCAGGATGGCAGGGGGCGTGGCTGGCGCGGTGGCTGCTGCCACGTTGTGCCAAATCCCGGTGCCGGCAAGGGCAGCCGCCAACGCGATACAGTGGCGGCGTTTCAAATTAAATTGTTGCGAAGAAAAATCCATGTCTGATGTCATTATCTCGGTAGAGCACGTTTTCAAGTCGGTGACCGACACAACTGGCACCCTGGAGATTTTGCAGGACATTGATTTTGCACTGCACAGTCGTGAAACTGTGGCGATTGTCGGTGCTTCGGGCTCGGGAAAAAGCACCTTGTTGTCCATCATTGCCGGCCTGGACACACCCAGTCGGGGCACGGTGCGCCTGGCAGGCCAGGACTTGTTTTCACTCAGCGAGGATGACCGTGCAGCCTTGCGTGCCGACAAGCTGGGGTTTGTCTTTCAGAACTTTCAGTTGCTGGGCAACCTGACGGCACTGGAAAACGTGATGTTGCCGCTTGAGTTGGCTGGCAAACGGCAAGCGCGCAAACTGGCCGGCGAGATGCTGGCGCGAGTTGGCCTGGCCGAGCGCCTCGGGCATTACCCCAAGGTGCTATCGGGTGGTGAACAACAGCGGGTAGCGCTGGCGCGGGCATTTGTTGTCCAGCCATCGGTGTTGCTTGCAGATGAGCCCACCGGCAGCCTGGACTTTGCCACCGGAGAAAAAGTGATGCGCCTGATGTTTGACTTGAACCGGGAACTAGGCACCACGCTGTTGCTGGTCACGCATGACCATGCCATGGCGGAGCGTTGTCAACGCAGCATCACCATCGAGGCAGGACGCGTAGTGACGTGAGGGGCTGGTCCACGGCAGGATTGACAGGGCAAAATGTAGGCATGATGCATATTTCAACCCTTGCCAGACTCAAGTCGTTGGTTCTGGCTGCGCCCTGGCTGTTGGCAACCCAACTGGGGTGGGCGCAGACTGAACTTTTCAGCTCGGAAAAAGATTTTTTTGAAGACATGCCGATTGTCTTGTCGGTGTCCCGGTTGCCGCAGCGGCTTGATGAAACGCCCGGTGCTGTCACTGTGCTGGATCGCGACATGAT
>JBEGLK010000336.1:0-4575 GCA_041183605.1 Pseudomonadota bacterium | reverse complement strand
GGCTGTCATGTCGCCCGAAAAACTGGCTGGCATGACGGCATGGCCACGGGTTGAAATCGTGATGAATTACGCCGGTGGCAGTGCCAACGTCGTGGACGCGCTGCTGCAGCCCTTGCCCGATGTGGTGCCCTTGCGGGGCCTGGTGGTGGCGGGCACGGGCAACGGCACGCTGCATATTGACCTGATCGCTGCGATGCAGCGCGCCGAGCGGGCTGGTGTGAAGGTGATTCGCGCCAGCCGTTGTGGCGAGGGGCGCGTGTTGCCAGTAGCGGGTAGTGAGTTTGCCGACAGCCAAGGCTTGTCGCCCGTCAAGGCCAGAGTGGCCTTGATGCTGAATTTAATGTAGGCGACCCGCCCTCGGGCCGATGGATTTGCTTAACCAGCCAGCGCTGCAAATGCGCGGGCAGTGATTTCTTCCACGCTACCGGTGCCACTGATGGCGCGGTATTTGGGGGCAGCGGCAGGGTCAGCCTTGGCCCAGGCCGAGTAGTAATCCACCAGCGGACGGGTTTGTGCGCTGTAGACATCAAGCCGCTTTTTGACGGTTTCTTCCTGATCGTCGGCACGTTGCACCAGCGGCTCGCCGGTCACGTCGTCGACACCGGCCACTTTGGGCGGGTTGAATGTGACGTGGTAGGTGCGGCCCGATGCCGGGTGCGAGCGGCGGCCACTCATGCGGTCGATGATGGCGGCAAAAGGCACGTCGATCTCCAGCACGTAGTCGAGCTTGACGCCGGCCGCCTTCATGGCGTCAGCCTGCGGAATGGTGCGCGGAAAGCCGTCAAACAGGAAACCCTGGGCGCAGTCGGGCTGGGCAATACGTTCTTTGACGAGGTTGATGATCAGGTCGTCACTGACGAGGCCGCCGGCGTCCATCACTTTTTTGGCTTGAACACCCAGGGGTGTGCCGGCCTTCACGGCTGCACGCAACATGTCGCCGGTGGAGATTTGTGGAATGCCGTATTTCTGGCAGATAAAGGTGGCTTGTGTGCCTTTACCAGCGCCGGGCGCGCCCAACAAAATGAGTTTCATACCTGTCCTCTGTCTATATTAAAAATTTTTGTGCAATGCAATAGCTTGAGAATAGCATGCAAGAGCTTTGAAATGGCTTACAGGTTTCCGGCATCCCGGACCTGAAGGACATGGCTGTTATTTGAATCTGGCTGCCACCTCAGCCACACGCTGGCCGAACAGGCGGGCGGTTTCCAGGTCGCCGGGGTTCATTTCTGCACCACCGGCGTCCCCGGGGGTTTGTGCCATCGGGCCGGAGCTGGACGCCAGGTAATTCACGTCGCTGCGTTGCGAGGCCTTGGTGTTGTTGTAATGCAGGCCGGTGCCCACCCAGATGCCGCCATGCTGCATGGCCAGCGTCATCAGGTAATGCACGGTCAGATGTTTGTCGCCATTCACGTTGGCGCTGGCGGTAAAGCCGCCAAAAATCTTGTCTTTCCAGGCCTGGCTGAACCAGGCCTTGCTTGACGCATCGGCAAATTTCTTGAATTGCCAGCTCACATTGCCCATGTAGGTGGGGCTGCCCATGATGATGGCGTCGGCCTCGTTGAGCGTTTCCCAGCCGTCTTCCGTGAGGTTGCCGTCGGCATCAATTGGCACCAAATCCGCATTGGCGCCATCCGCCACCGACTGCGCCATGCGCAGGGTATGACCGTAACCAGAATGAAAAACAACTGCAACTTTTGCCATGGTGAAACTCCTTTGACAAAAATTGTAACGAGCAATAATTTGCGGGACTGACATCTGTGGGGCCGACTTCAGTTGGCGAGGTCGAATAAATTCGACCCTACAGGGGGTCAGGCTTGTATTTGTGGGGCCGAATTTATTCGGCCAGGTCGATTGAAATCGACGCTACAAACTCAAATCAAACACCAGCACCTCGGCGTCCTGTGCATCGGCCAGCACCACTTGCGGCTCGTCAGCCGGCAGGGCCGCATCACCAGTGTGCAGCGCCACACCGTTCACCAACAAGGCGCCGCGCACCAGGCCAAATGCACATAGGCCCTGCGGCCCGCGGCAAGCGCCAGCGTGGCGCCTTGCCCGGCACTGAACAGGCCCGCATACATGCGCGCATCGGCATTGATGGTGACCGAGCCCTGCGCGCCGTCGCTTGATGCCACCAGACACATGCGCCCCTGCTTGGCAGCATCACTGAAGGTGGTCTGCTCGTAGCTGGGCTGTACACCTTTCACACTCGGCTCGATCCAGATCTGCAGGAAATGCGTGGTCTCGTCCTGCGAAAAATTGAACTCGCTGTGCTGCACACCGGTGCCCGCGCTCATGCGCTGCACATCGCCCGGCGGGATCGACTTGACGTTGCCCATGCTGTCCTTGTGCGCCAGCGCGCCCTGCAGCACATAACTCACAATTTCCATGTCGCGGTGGCCGTGGGTGCCAAACCCCTTGCCGGGCGCCACCCGGTCTTCGTTGATCACGCGCAGGTTGCCCCAGCCCATGTGCGCGGGGTCGTAATAACCGGCGAATGAAAAACTGTGAAACGACTTGAGCCAGCCGTGGTCGGCGTAGCCGCGCTCCTGGGAAGGTCTGAGGGTGATCATGGCAAATCTCCTGTAGGAGCCCTAACTGTAGTGGCAAATGATGGCGATAGGCAGCAGCAGTTTTGATGGCATCATTCAATCTGTTTGAATTGAAAGTGCCTCACCATGCAAACCGCACGCAATGTTTTAACACCCGACGCCCTCGCCATGCTGCAAACCATTGCCGCCACCGGCAGTTTTGCCGCGGCAGCGCGCGAACTGGGCATGGTGCCCAGCGCCCTGACCTACCGCGTGCGCCAACTCGAAGACGCGCTCGACGTCTTGCTGTTCGACCGCAGTTCGCGCCGCGCCTTGCCCACGGTGGCGGGGCAGGAACTGCTGCGCGAAAGTGATCGCCTGCTCGAAGACCTCGAGGCCGTGGCCAACCGCGTCAAGCGTGTGGCCACCGGCTGGGAGCCGCAACTCACGCTGTCCATCGACAGCATCATTGCCAAAGCCACGGTGATGGAGTTGGTCGACAGTTTTTTAAGCCTCAATCCCCCCACCCGCATCCGCCTGCGCGACGAAACCCTGTCGGGCACACTTGAAGCCCTCACCAGCGGCGCGGCTGACCTGGCGCTCGGTGTGGCCGACCTGGTGCAAAACACCACGATCCACGCCAAGCCGCTCGGCGACGTTCGTTTTGTCTACGCGGTGGCGCCGCACCACCCGCTGGCCCAGGCGCCCGAACCGCTGGGTGACGAAGCCATGCGTGCGCACCGCGCGGTGGCCGTGGCCGACACCATCAGCCGCGGCCGCGGGGTCACTTTTGGGCTGCTGGGCGGCCAGGACGTGTTCACCGTGGCCACCATGCAAGACAAGCTCGACGCCCAATTGCGTGGCCTGGGTTGCGGTTCATTGCCTGAATGTATGGCCGGCCCGTTCATTGACACCGGCCGCCTGGTCGTAAAAAAAACCGAGCGCGCCCCCAGGTCGGTGCGGGTCAACTACGCCTGGCGCGCCGCCGCCAGCAGCGCACCTGGACGCGCGTTGCAATGGTGGCTCACGCAGCTGGAAAGCCCCACCACCCGCACCGCCCTGTTAGAGCGACATCGGGGTTTGTAGGGCCGAATTTATTCGGCCTGGTCGATTGAAATCGACCCCACAAACGTCCCGGCTGGTAAAGTCGGACCCAACAACGAAATCGAGCAAATTGTCATCAACCGGAGAAAAACATGAGTACAGCGCAGCACCCCCCCCGACACTTTGCCATCATTGGCGCCGGTATGGCTGGTATCACCTGCGCACGCACGCTGGTGCAGGCTGGCCATCAGGTCACCGTTTTTGAAAAAAGCAGCAGCCCCAGCGGCCGCATGGCCACCCGCAGCAGTGCATTCGGCTCTTTTGACCACGGCGCCCAGTATTTCACCGCCCGCGACCCCCGCTTTCTGCAGGCGCTGGAAACCACCCCCAAACTTTGCAAACGCTGGAGCGCCAACAGCGTCCAGGTGCTCGACGAAATGGGCCATGTGGCCCGCCCCGGCCTGTCCAGCCACGACGCCCACTGGGTGGCCGTGCCCGGCATGAAATCACTGGTCACCGCTTGGGCCGAACCGCTCACGGCGGGCGGCCACATCGAGCTGCAAACCCGTGTCAACCGCATTGAGCCCGATGCCGTCAAATCCAAAAAATGGCAACTGCGCACCGAAGGCACTGACGGTACGCAACATGTGTTTTCCGGCTTCGACGGCGTGCTGATGGCCATGCCCAGCGCCCAGGCCCAGAACCTGATGCAAACCTCGGACCTGGCCAAACCCTGGGCCAAACAACTGGAACAGGTCAAGGTCGCACCGTGCTGGACGCTCATGCTCGCCTTCCCGCAAGCCATGCAGCCCGGCCTGTCCGCGCTCGGGCCGCAGTGGAACGCCGCGCGCAGCACCCACCACCGCAGTGCCTGGCTGGCACGCGAATCCAGCAAACCTGGCCGCGAACCCATCGAACGCTGGACCGTCCAGGCCAGCCCCGCCTGGTCGCAGGAACACATCCATGACGACGCGCCACGCGTCGAAGCCAAACTGCTCAAGGC
>JBEGLK010000335.1:0-2588 GCA_041183605.1 Pseudomonadota bacterium | reverse complement strand
GCCTGTGCCAAAGTGCTCAAGGACGATCCGGCCGGTGCCCTGCAGTATGCCGCCAGCGAAGGCTACGGCCCGCTGCGCGAGCAGGTGGCCGACATGCTGCCCTGGAACGTCGACCCGGCGCAGGTGCTGATCACCACCGGCTCGCAGCAGGGGCTGGACCTGGTGGCCAAGGTGCTGATTGATGCCGACAGCAAGATTTTGGTCGAGTCGCCCACCTACCTGGGCGCGGTCATGGCCTTCATTCCGATGGAACCCAAGGTGACGAGCGTGGCCAGTGATGAGCACGGCGTGGTCATCGCCGACCTGGCGCAAAAAACAGATGGCGCCCGTTTTCTCTACGTGCTGCCCAATTTTCAGAATCCAACGGGCAACACCATGTCCGAGAGCCGCCGCGCGGCGCTGAGTGCACTCGCCTCCGAGCGTGGCCTGCCCCTGATTGAAGACAACCCCTACGGCGACCTCTGGTTTGACACACCACCACCTGCACCCCTGACCGCACGCAATCCGGAGGGCTGCATTTACCTGGGCTCGTTCTCCAAGGTGCTGGCACCCGGCCTGCGCCTGGGCTTTGTGGTGGCGCCCAAAGCGATTTACCCCAAACTGCTGCAAGCCAAGCAGGCAGCCGACCTGCACAGCCCCGGTTTTAACCAGCGCATGGTTGCCGAAGTCATGAAGGACGGCTTTTTGGAGCGTCACGTGCCCGGCATTCGCGCGCTGTACAAAGCGCAGCGTGATGCCATGCTGGCGGCGCTGGCGCGGGAAATGCCACAGGGCGACCCGGACAACACCCTGACCTGGAACTCACCAGCCGGTGGCATGTTCCTGTGGGCGCGCCTGCCCAAGGGCATGAGCGCGGTGGACTTGTTACCCTTTGCCGTCGAGCAAGGTGTGGCATTTGTGCCGGGCGCCCCCTTTTACGCCGACCACGGCGACGAGCGCTCCTTGCGCCTGTCCTTTGTTACCCCCAGCGTGGACGAAATCCACCGTGGCGTGGCAGCACTGGCTGTGGCCCTGAGAAACTACGCCGCCAGCCTGCCAGTTTGAGGGACTGTACCCACGCGCGTGGATCGTCATCAACGCCGTGCGACCATCTCGAAATATCGCCAACCACACCAACGCCACCATTCAGGACGTGTAGGCGCTCGACAAGGACCTTAGGCCAATAACGCGTCATCCGCAAACACAAAAAACCATGTTGGCGTGTTGACTGTTGCCAGCGCGTTTGACTGGGCCAGAAATTGGGCGTAGCGTCCTCCTGACATGCATTCCAACGGACAAGGCGCCTCCCAAAGTGGGGCCGGCTCGGTTCGCAAGCCACTGGTTTTTCGGTCTACATTGCCTTGGGTGGCCTCAATGGGAGAGTGAACAATGTCAACACCGAATCAACTGAATGAAACCATTCGTGAGCACTACGCCAGGCCTGATATCGGGAACATCATTCTGGCCGCGCTCGCAAAAGCCGGCAAAGACACAAATCGCCTGACGCCAGAGGACTTGGCACCAATCGACGAATTTCATATTCGCGGTCGCGCAGCAACGCTGGAGCTTGCGAAAGCTGCGCACGTTGATTCCGGGAAGCGCGTGCTTGACGTAGGAAGCGGTGTTGGAGGCACATCAAGATGTCTGGCGCGGGAATTCGAATGTCATGTCACGGGCATCGACCTGACCGAAGAATACTGTCGCGCTGCTGCCATGCTGTCCGAACGAATCGGCCTTGCCGAACTCGTCGACTATCGTCAGGGAGATGCAACGAATTTGCCGTTTCCCGACCAATCGTTCGACATTGTCTGGACCGAGCATGTCGCCATGAACATTCCAGATAAACCCAGGCTATACCGGGAAATCCACCGGGTGCTGAAGCCTGGAGGCACGCTCGCCATCTACGACATTCTCGCCGGCCCGTCTGGTCCGGTCCTTTTTCCCGTCCCCTGGGCGCGTGCTCCAGAATCGAGCTTTCTCGCAACACCAGACGAATTGCGCGAGTTGCTCAAGGAAAGTGGGTTTGAAGTCACGGCGTGGGCTGATACAACAGAGGTCGCGCGAGCCTGGTTTGTATCGCTGGCCGAAAGAATTCACAAGGAAGGCTTGCCGCAACTCGGCTTCCATGTGCTTCTCGGGTCTGATTTTCAAGCCATGGCCCAAAATCAGCGGCGCAATCTGGAAGAGGGGCGGATTGTTCTGGCGCAGGTAGTCGCCAAGAGGTAGACCATACGTAACGCCAGCCCGAGGTCCAGCCAATGGGCTTAGGTTGCGCTCGGTTGAAACGGACAAACAAAAAAGGCACCCGAAGGTGCCTTACAGTTGCCAGCAGAATTTGGACGATCAGGCCTTCTTGGCAACTGTGGCGACAGCGCTGAGAGCTTGTTCGGTCACGGCAGCGAGGTTGCTTTCAGCCACGGCCAGTGCCTTTTTGGCAGAGCTTTGAGCCGAGTCAATGGCGGTCTGGCTGGAGGCCAAAGCGCTCTTGAACACAGCCACAGCCGACTCGGTACCAGCCGGTGCGTTCTTGGCCACGTTTTCAACCACTTGGTTGAATGCTTTTTGCGCTTCGGCAGTTTTGCCTTCGAAAGCCTTGCTGAATTCAGCGC
>JBEGLK010000334.1:0-3470 GCA_041183605.1 Pseudomonadota bacterium | reverse complement strand
CCTCAATCTGCAGGGTCGGTTCCTCGTCAGGGGTTTCGGCCAGGCGATCAAAAGCGTCACGCATGGCCTCGTCGGCAGCCTCCCCCAAGGGCGAGTGGTACAAGGCCAGCCGGGCCAGGGTTTGCCCCCGATAGTCGGTGCCGTTGTCGACATTGATCACCGTGAGCTGGCTATTCAACAAGGCGATGGCTGGCAGGAAGCGTTCCCTGTGCAAGCCATGTCGGTAAAGGTCGTCCGGCTTGAAATTGGAGGTGGTGACAAGGCCCACGCCATGTTCGAACAAGGCTTTCAGCAAGCGGTGCAGGATCATCGCATCGGTGATGTCGGAGACGTGAAACTCATCGAAGCAAATCAGGCGGTACTTTTCGGCGATGCGTTTGGCCAGAACATTCAAAGGATTGACCGTCCCCTGCATGCCGGCAAGCTCGCGATGCACCTCCCGCATGAATTCATGGAAATGCAGTCTTGTCTTGCGCTTCAGGGGAACGGCATTGAAGAAACAATCCATCAGGAAGCTCTTGCCACGCCCGACCCCGCCATACATGTAAACGCCACGGGGGATGGGCGGATTGTGGATCAGCTTCTTGAATGCGTTGGATCGCAACTCACGGTACCGGGTCCATTCACGGGCACAAGTGTCCAGCACCTGCACCGCGCGCAGCTGCGCCGGGTCAGCGCTGTAGCCCCGGGCCTGCAGCTCGGCTTGGTATAACTTTTTAACTGTCACGTGTAACTGAACTCTGCAAGGATGGCTGGTTTAACTTCCCGTTCAGGCGTAAACCGCCATCTTCATGTTCAATCAGAAATTCAAGGTACGTTTGTCAACCGCCAGGGCAGCTTCCTTGGTGGACTCGCTCAAGGAGGGATGCGCGTGGCATACCCGGGCGATGTCTTCGCTGCTGGCGCGGAATTCCATCGCCAGCACACACTCGGAAATCAGTTCACTGGCCATCGGACCCACGATGTGCACGCCCAGAATTTCGTCCGTGGCGGCATCTGCCAGCATCTTGACCATGCCCGTGGTGTCGCCCAGGGCACGCGCACGGCCATTGGCCAGGAACGGGAAGGTGCCGGCTTTGTAGGCCACACCATCCGCCTTGAGTTGCTGCTCGGTGCGGCCGACCCAAGCGATCTCGGGACTGGTATAAATCACCCAGGGAATGGTATTGAAGTTGACATGGCCATGTTGGCCGGCAATCCGCTCGGCCACCGCCACACCCTCTTCTTCGGCCTTGTGCGCCAGCATCGGGCCGCGCACCACGTCACCCACCGCCCAGACGCCGGGCAGGTTGGTCTTGCAGTCGCCATCGACCACAATGGCACCGCGCTCGTCGAGCTTCAGACCTACCGCTTCGGCATTCAAACCAATGGTATTGGGCACACGGCCGATCGACACGATGAGTTTGTCGACATCGAGCGTCTGGGCTTCGCCCTTGGCATTGGTCCAGGCCACACTGACGCCCTTTTTGCCGACCTTGATGTCGCCGACTTTCACACCGAGTTCGATCTTCAGGCCCTGCTTGACAAAAGCCTTGTGCGCCTCCTTGGCGATCTGCTGGTCAACGGCACCCAGAAAGTCTGGCAAACCTTCCAGAATGGTCACTTCGGCACCAAGGCGACGCCACACCGACCCCATTTCCAGACCAATCACGCCAGAGCCAATCAGGCCCAGCTTCTTCGGCACTTCTGTCATCGCCAAGGCGCCTTCATTGGACAGCACCATGGACTCGTCAAATGGTGCACCCGGCAAGGCGCGTGCATTGGAACCGGTGGCCACCACGATTTGCTGACCGATCAGAGTTTCTTCGGCAGCCCCAGCCACCTTGATCTCATACCCACCCTCAAGCGCCTTGACAAACGAAGCGCGGCCATGGAAAAAGCTGACCTTGTTCTTTTTGAACAGGTACAAAATGCCATCGTTATTCTGCTTGACCACGGCATCCTTGCGCGCCACCATCTTGGCAGCATCCATGCTCAAACCCTTGACCGTGATGCCATGGTCGCCAAAGTGGTGGCTGGCCTGCTCGAAATGCTCGCTCGACTGCAGCAGCGCCTTGCTCGGAATGCAGCCCACGTTGGTGCAGGTGCCGCCCGGTGCCGGGCCACCCTTGGCGTTTTTCCACTCGTCGACACAGGCCACATTTTTGCCGAGCTGGGCCGCACGGATGGCGGCAATATAACCACCTGGGCCGCCACCAATCACGATCACATCAAATTGTTTGCTCATTTTTTACTTTCTGACTTCCGTGACCAAGCGCCACGATGATTAATGAAATACCCGCACCAATGACTAGCGGCGTGCGTTGGGTGTTTGACGCAGCGAAATTAAGGAGGAGGATTGGGGCTAGCCCCAATCCGGGGGACATTCGCGGAGTCAGATACCTAATGCGCGTTGCGGGTTAAAGCGAACTGGTATTTAGATATCAAACAGCAGACGAGCCGGATCTTCCAGCGCTTCCTTCATAGCGACCAGGCCCAGAACGGCTTCACGGCCGTCGATGATGCGATGGTCGTAGCTCATGGCAAAGTAGTTCTGGTCGTAGCTCATGGCAAAGTAGTTCATGGGGCGCACCACAACCTGGCCGTTTTCCACCATGGCACGGTCTTTGGTGGCGTGCACGCCCAGAATGGCACTCTGCGGCGGGTTGATGATGGGGGTGGACATCATGGAACCAAAGGTGCCGCCATTGCTGATCGAGAAGGTACCGCCGGTCATTTCTTCCATGCCAAGCTTGCCGTCACGGGCCTTGGCGCCAAACTCAGCAATCTTCTTCTCGATGTCGGCAAAACTCATCTGGTCGGCGTTACGCAAAATCGGCACCACCAGGCCACGTGGTGAATGATAAACAATGTCGGTGCCGTCCACCGAGGCGTTGAGTACCGGGAATTTCTTGAGGGCATGCACGGCGGCCTTGACGAAGAAGCTCATGAAGCCCAACTTGACGCCATGTTCTTTCTCGAACCGGTCCTGCATGCGCTTGCGCATTTCCATCACCGGCGCCATATTGATTTCATTGAACGTGGTCAGGATGGCATTGGTCGACTGCGACTGCAACAGACGCTCGGCCACGCGGGCGCGCAGACGGCTCATGGGCACGCGTTGTTCAGGACGGCCTTCCAGAGCGGCAGCCAAGCTGCTGGCGGGAGCAGCCACCTGAGGCAGCAACGCCGGAGCCGGTTTGGCTGCCGGCATGACCGGTGCCGCAGCGGCTTTCGGAGCAGCCACGGCTGCCAGTACGTCGCCCTTGGTCACACGGCCATCCTTGCCGGTACCAGCAACAGAACCGGCGGCAAGCTGGTTGTCTGCCATCAATTTGGCGGCGGCGGGCATCGCCGCGGCATTCAACGCTCCTATCGCCGGCGTTTTCTTTGCCCTGGAGCTGATTTTGGGTGAGCTCAGCGGCAGCAGTGGTGGTTTTGAGCGTGAGGAGGGCTTGAGCTCTGCTGCTGCTGCTGCTGCTGCTGATGGG
>JBEGLK010000333.1:0-2606 GCA_041183605.1 Pseudomonadota bacterium | reverse complement strand
CATCACATGCAGCACGGCCTGACCGCAGTCCACAATGATCCATTCACCGTTGGCCTCACCCTCCACCCGTGGTTTGGGAAAACCGGCTTCGCGCACTGCATCAATCACACTCATGGCCAAGGCCTTGGTTTGGCGGTTGGAAGTACCCGAGGCCACAATCACGCGCTCAAACAAGGAGGACAGATGTTCGGTGTCGAACACCACGATGTCTTGCGCCTTCACGTCTTCGAGACCATCCACAATGGCGCGCTGCAATTTCTGGACATCTTTTTTTTCTGCCCCGGCCGTGGCGACTTTGGTCACGGGTTTCTTGGCGGTTTTGGCAGCCGCTGGAAGGGCCGACTTGGCAGCCGCTTTGACAGGTTTTTTGGCAGTGCTCGTGGCAGTAGTTTTGGTAGTCATCAATGTGAATGGTAGAGGTGATGGTCGGCAATATAACGCGCAACGGGCTCGGACACCAGTGTTTGCACCGATTGCCCGTGGGCAATTTTGCTGCGAATCTGGGTGGCGCTCACGTGATGGGCTGGCAGGCCCAAGTGTAAAAACCGTTCCGGGAACAGTTTTTCCGCATCAAACAAGTCGCTGGCATTTGATTGATCAGGACGAATAGCTACACTAATTATAGCTAGTTGAACAATGGCCTGCCATTCACGCCAGCTAGTGAGTGCCGCGGCCTGGTCGGCACCGATGATCAAAAACAGTTCTGCCCCGGGCTCCTCGGCGGCTATCTGGCGCAAGGTGTCGATGGTGTAACTGGGGCCGGTGCGGTCGATTTCACGGGTATCCAGACAGATGTTTGGCACATTGTCCAACGCCAGTTGCAGCATGGCCAGGCGATGGCAGGCATTGGTCAACTTGCGCGGCTTGTGCCAGGCCTCGCCCGTGGGCACCACATGCAGGGCATCGAGTTTGAGTTCGTTGAGAGCGGTTTCCACCAAGGCGCGGTGCGCCAGGTGTGGTGGGTCAAACGCACCACCAAAGATGCCAACACGCCGGGGTTTTGGCATGTCTGGCTTCAAACCCAATCCCGGCGCACGATAAAGTCGCTATACAACGCCGCCTCTGGCGTGCCGGGTGCCGGCACCTGCTGGTAGGCCCAACTGACCAAGGGTGGCATTGACAGCAAAATGGATTCGCTGCGGCCACCGGACTGCAGGCCAAAATGCGTGCCCCGGTCCCACACCAGGTTGAATTCCACATAGCGGCCACGCCGGTAGAGCTGGAAGGCGCGCTCGCGCTCACCATAAGGCGTGTCTTTGCGGCGCAGCACGATGGGCAGATAAGCACTCAAGAACGAATCGCCCACAGCCTGCATCATGGCCAGGCTGGACTCAAACCCGAGTTCGGAGAAATCGTCAAAAAACACACCCCCCACGCCACGCTGTTCGTTGCGGTGTTTCAGGAAAAAATACTCGTCGCACCAGGTCTTGAAACGCGGGTATTTGTCGTCACCAAAAGGCTGCAGCGTTGTCTTGCAGGTCTGGTGGAAATGCACCGCGTCTTCCTGAAAACCGTAATACGGGGTGAGGTCCATGCCACCACCAAACCAGCAGACCTCGGTGCCGTCGCGGCTTTTGGCGGAGATCATGCGCACATTCATGTGCACCGTGGGCACATAGGGGTTGCGCGGGTGAAACACCAGTGACACCCCCATGGCCTCGAACGGCGCACCGGCCAGTTCGGGGCGATGTTGGGTGGCAGAAGGCGGCAGTTTGGGGCCGGTGACATGCGAGAAGCCGCAACCGGCACGCTCGAACACTGCGCCGCCTTCGAGGATTTGCGTGATGCCCTGCCCTTGCAGGGTTTCACCCGCAGGTTTTTGCCAGGGATCGGTCAAAAACGTCGAACCGTCCAGCTCAGCAATCGCGCCAGTGATGCTGGCCTGCAAGGCACGCAAATAGGCGCTGACGCGCTCGGCATTGGAACTTTGGCTGGTCATGCTGCCGAGCCCTTGACGGCGCGGTGACCAATGTCGTGGCGGTATTGCATGCCGTCAAAGTGGACACCCATGGCCACTTCGTAGGCGCGCTGTTGGGCTTGGCGCACGCTGTCGGCCAGCACCGTGACACACAACACGCGCCCGCCCGAGGTGAGCAATTGGCCGTCTTGCAAGGTCGTGCCGGCATGGAACACGCAGGCGTCTTCAGCCTCGGGCGGCATGCCGGTGATGACATCACCTTTGCGCGGGCTCATCGGGTAGCCGTGTGCTGCCAGCACCACACCCAGGGCGGTGCGCCGGTCCCATTCGAGTTCAACCTGATCCAGCCTGCCATGCGGGCCGGGCTCGGTCGCGGCCAGCATCACGTCGACCAGATCGGTCTTGAGCCGCATCATGATGGGCTGGGTTTCGGGGTCACCCATGCGGCAATTGAATTCGAGTGTTTTGGGGCGTCCCTGGGCGTCGATCATGAGGCCGGCGTAAAGGAAGCCGGTGAAGGGGATGCCGTCTTTTTCCATGCCACGCACGGTTGGCAAAATGATGTCGCGCATGGCGCGCGCGTGCACGTCGGGTGTGACCACCGGTGCGGGGGAATAGGCGCCCATGCCGCCGGTGTTGGGACCCTGGTCGCCATCAAGCAGGCGTTTGTGGTCTTGGCTGGTGGCCA
>JBEGLK010000332.1:1436-4054 GCA_041183605.1 Pseudomonadota bacterium | reverse complement strand
TCACCCGCAGCGGCAATGACTTCAACCATGAATGGAGGCAAGTCAAATGAATCCCGTCTCAGCTGACCAGTTGGCCTTGCAGCGCCTTTATTTCTGGGAAAAGACGGCGCCTGACCGGATTGCACTGACCCAGCCGATGGGCGGCGGCGTGATCCATAACTTGACTTGGGCCCAGGTGGCAGATCAGGTGAGGCGCATGGCAAGCTACCTCAAGTCCTGCGGCTGGGAGCCTGGCGCCAAAGTGGCCATTCTGTCGAAAAACTGTGCCTGGTGGCTGATGAGTGATCTGGCAATCTGGATGGCTGGTTATGTCTCGGTTCCCTTGTACCCCACGCTGGCGCATGGCACGGTAGAGAAAATTTTGTCTCACAGCGAGGCGCGCGCCTGTTTTGTCGGCAAGCTCGATGACTGGGACAACATGAAGGCAGGCGTGCCGGCAGACATGCCCTGCATCAGTTATCCGCTTTCACCGGCGGACGCCCTTGGTCGCTTCGAAGGCTGGGACGCCATCGTCGCCAGAAACCTACCTCTGCAAGGTGAGGGGGCGCGTGATGCCGATGAACTGGCCACCTTGATCTACACCTCGGGCACCACGGGTCAGCCCAAGGGCGTGATGCACAGTTTTGCTAATTTCGCGTGGGCCATCGGCCGTGGTGTTGACAGCGTGAAGATGACGCAGGCTGATCGCATGTTGTCCTATCTGCCGCTGGCCCATGTGGTCGAGCGTGTTCTGGTCGAGCATGGCTGGCTGGCCACTGGCATGCACGTGTTTTTTGCAGAATCGCTCGATACCTTCACTGCCGATCTGCAGCGCGCACGCCCTACGATCTTCTTTTCTGTGCCGCGCCTTTGGGTCAAGTTTCAGCAGGGCGTGCACCACAAGTTGCCGCCCGCCAAGCTCAAGCTGTTTTTGTCTGTCCCGTTACTTGGTAGCCTGGTGCGGCGCAAAGTGTTGAAGGCGCTGGGGCTGGACCAGTGCCGCTTTGCCGCCGGCGGGGCTGCGCCCATGCCGGTGTCCCTGCTGGCTTGGTACCGCCAGTTGGGTTTGCCGGTCAACGAGGGCTATGGCATGACCGAAAACCTGGCCGTCTCCAATCTCACGCTTCACGGCCAGAACCAGGAGGGCACGGTTGGCCCACCTTATCCAGGTGTTGAGGTGCGCATCGACGCCACGACCGGCGAGATCCAGATGCGCAGCCCGGCCGTGATGCAGGGCTATTACAAAGAGCCCGAACAGTCACACGCCACTTTCACTGCGGACGGCTGGTTACGCACCGGCGACAAGGGGTATGTTGACGACCAGAACAGACTGCACATCACCGGTCGTGTCAAGGATCTGTTCAAGACCAGCAGGGGCAAATACGTCTCGCCTGCACCCATCGAAGACAAGCTGGTGATGCATGAACTGGTGGAAGCCTGTGTGGTGACAGGGGCCAATCTGGCGCAGCCATTGGGCATTTTGATGCTCAACGCCGAAGCCATGGCGCGTGCGACCGACCCGGCCAAGCGTGTTCTGTTTGGCGCGTCGCTGGGCCAGCACCTGCATGCCGTCAATGCCGCGCTGGATCCGCACGAGCAACTCAAATGCCTGGTTGTCGCCAGCGCTGCCTGGACCGTGGAGAACGACCTCGTGACCCCCACTTTCAAGGTGAAACGAAACCGTATTGACGAAATTTACTCCGCCAATTACGAGCGCTGGTCAGACTCGGGCCAAGCTGTGATCTGGCAGGAAAGCTGAGCTTTCATCCTGGTTTCAGGCCGTTAAAACCGGTACGAAACACCCAGGTGCAGGCGCATGGCATGGCTGCCCGTCTGTGCGCTTTCACTTTTGAGGACCTGCGCGATATCAGCCGCCACTTGCAGATTGCGGTGCACCAGGCGCAAACCTACACCGGCACTGGCGATCGTTTCGGTGATGTCGGTGGCCAGTGCATGGACTGAACCCCCTTCAACGAAGATCACCGGTCGCAGTTGTAGCCCGCCCAGGTTCGGGCCCTTGGCCTCGAGGTTCCATTGGTAACCACGCTCACCCGCCACCACACGGTCGGTAAATCCGCGTACCGAGTTGGTGCCGCCCAGACCGAATTGTTCACCCGAAATCAACGCACGGTCGGCATATTGGCCCTTGATCCGCCCGGAATAGTCCCAACCGGCTGACGCCATGCTGGCCTCCAGGCTGAAGCGCCAGGCATTCCAGTCCTGGGTCCCACCGTTGGCGACATGGTTGGCCTCGGTGTTGTTGGTGCCGCCCGTCAGGTTGGTCAGGTATTCGATGCCACCGGCAACTTCACCCCAAGTGGGTTCGTTGCGAAACTGGTATTGCACCGAGAGCACACGGGAACCAACGTCAGGCTGGATCGGGGCACCGTTGAAGGTGGTCTTGTTTTCAAACAAGCGGTCATCCAGTGCAATCGCCACCGTCTGCTGCAACGCATTGCTGCGGGGGAGGGCACGTGTCAGGCGCACACCGGTAAAGGTGCCGCTACCGCTGACTTCAAACACACCGGCACCTTGTTGCACCGTGCCGGAACTGATGTCGGACCGGGTGTAGTAGGCCGACAGGTTCAGGCCAGTGCCGTAAAAAGGCACCTGGTAATAAGCGCCGAACAGGCTCACAT
>JBEGLK010000332.1:0-1398 GCA_041183605.1 Pseudomonadota bacterium | reverse complement strand
GTATGACAGGGTGGCCACATGGTCACGGTCAAACAGGTTGGCGAATTGCACGCCACCGGTCACGCGGTAAGTGTTTTGCTCCGGCTGATGATCGGATAAAGCCTGATTACCCGAAAAGCCTGCGAAAAATACCGTTGTAGGTGAATCCTTGACCCTGACCACGGCATCCACCTTGCCCGCTTCTGACGACTCCTTGAACGTCACCGAGACCTGTTTCGCAGGATTCGTGTTGCTGGACGAGATGTCCCGGCCCAGTGTTCTGACTTCGGGAACCTGACCTTCAATCAGGTTGCTCAAGCTGCGCCGGATGTTATCCGAGGTGAAATGTTCGTTACCCGTCACTTCCACCTGGCCGAGCTTGATGCCGATCACCTGCAGCCGGATCTCGCCAGCGCTTGGTTTTTGCACTGGTACAAACATGCGGTGAAAAGAATAACCGCGTTCATGCATGGCGCGTTCCAGGGCACCGGCCGCCGCTTCGATGTCACCCAGTTTCCGCTTTGCACCAACATATGGCGCGACCAGACGTGTGGCTTCCTCTGCAGTCAAAGGGCTGTCCCCCTCAATGACATAACGCGTGACATCGAGTGTTGGTTCTGGCGCCTGAGTTTGACCCCAGGCGCTCTGGCTCAAAAGCGCGGCCAGGCAGGCAACTTTGAAGCGAAGGTTTTTTGGGTTTTTTAACGACATGGTCATGCCCTCACAGTCTGCAGATTTCCTGGCCGGGCTGGCCCAGGGTAACGCCAAACAATTGGAAAATCTGGCCGTTCAGTTCAGTGAACAACTCAGGCAGGGGGTAGGGGTCGTTGACCAGGAAGCCCGGCACCGGCGACAGGCGCATGGCCAGGCCATTGGGGCCCAGGTAGCCGGCCTCGTTAATGCCCAGGTCGATGCGCGAGGCGTCGGACATGAAGACATGTCCATCGCGAACCATCACGTACAAGCCATCTGCGCCCAGGGACAACACAGTTGCAAACAGATTGTCCCAGTCCACTTCAACCTGGTCGGGTCGAGGAGAGCCAAACTCCCTGAAAAAGTCGGGCACGTTCTCAAGTAGCCTCGCGACGCCATCCCGACCAATAAATCCGACCCGGTTCAGTGGCACGTCGAGCGGACCGACAAAAAAGTAGGTGTTGCCGACCCAAGTCAGCATGAACAGGCCATCCGGTTTTTGCGGGTTGGCCAGGTTGGTCGGGCCAGCGGCCTCGGTACCGCTCAGGGAATCATCCACACAAGGGCCCTCGCAACTGATGTCCATGCCGGTGCCGCGAATGCCGACAGTTGACGTTTTGGTCTTGACCGAAACGGCATCCGGGGATTTCTTGCCTATCAAACCCGTGAATGCCCGCATGCCACCCTTGAGCAATGACAAGCCCATGTTGTCAGGGGTCTGAGGCT
>JBEGLK010000331.1:0-2619 GCA_041183605.1 Pseudomonadota bacterium | reverse complement strand
GTCGAGCGTCGACCAGATCTGGTTGATCAATTGAAAGTAATCCTCTGGCGGCAGTTCGGAGCAAATGCGCACCGAGTTTTGCAGGTCGGCCACCATCACAGCCAACGGTGTCAGCACCGGCAAGCGCTGGCTCAGCAGATTGCGAATGAAGGTGTCGCGCCGTGAAATCGAGTTCAAGAGCTGGTCCACGTCCTGCTTTTCAGGCACATAAACAATCAGCACACCCTCACGAAAACTCAGGGCCACCACCTTGCACTGGCCAACATTGGGGTCCGGGTGCATCAGGTCAGCCAGGTGCTGAATGCGGTTTGGCGGTTCGGGGCACTTGTCGTAACAAGCCATCAGCCACTGCCGCTGCTCATCAGACAGTTCACCCAGATTCTGGCTGAAGGTCTGGCGCGGCAAACGGCTTTTGATCAGCCCCAGATGGGCATTAAACAGATTGGCTTTTTCCTGCTCGGGCAAGTCAGCCGCCCAGTCCAGCAAGGTAGGCACGATCGAGCGATCAACGGCGCGCTCAGGGATCTGGTTGCCGGCAAAGAATTCCTTCTGGGCCAGCGGATTGAGCCAGATCAACTGGAACTCAAAGTTGACCATATAGGCTGCATAAGGAATGTTTTCCACAGAGACCTGGACAGATTCGCTGGCGCGTACTGAGCCCGGGGCGCTGCGTTTTTCAAGCACAGGGGGCGTCTCAGTCATCGACCTGACCGCTGGTGCTGGTGCTGGTGCTGGTGCCTGGACCGGCGCCGGAACTGGAGTTGGCGGTGCTGCCAGCTCGATCTGCTGACCAGCTTGGTTGACATCAGCCAACAGGTCCTTGATGTCATCCATGCTGACACCCGAACGTTTGAGTTCCTGGATTTGCTGGATGCGCTCTGCAGCCCAGTCGGGGAAATAGCCCAATGTGATCGGAGCCTCGCCAGGCGCGGTGGCTTGCCGGCGCACTTCGGGACGAGGCAACAAGCCGAGGGCAATGTAATTGTTCAGGGTGGCACGCGAGATGCCGGCACTTTCAAGCAGAGCGACGCTGGTTAACATGAGATGACTCACTGTTTTTGATTAGACAGTTGAGACTATACATCTATACAGCTGAAAAACAAGTGTCTAATTTAGACAACTGAAATTTGGACACCTTGCTGTTGTCTAAATGCATCAATTCAACTGTATAAAACACTCAGCTGTCTATTTGCGATGATTTTTAGACAGCTGATTAAGTGAGTGCGCAGAGGTCGTCGGCACGCCCTGACAGCAAATGCCGTGACGGCCACGTTCACTCGTTTTCACAATTGGTATCATGTCTGGCGTTCTGAATGTTTCCCTCACACAAACACATGTCCCAAGTTCACAGCCAGCCCATACAAGTTCTGCTGGTGGCCCTGCCACTGGTGGCTTGGGGACTGGAGCGATTGGTTGAAAGCGCGCGACCACAGTTGGCCCTGGCAGGCTCGGCGCGGTCGGTGGCCGACATCATTGGCAGCATTGGCCAGCGTGCACCCGATGTGGTGGTGGTGGACCTGGATGGTGAACAAGGTGCCGAGTCACTGGGCCTGCTGCACAGCAAGACCAGCGCCAAGATTCTGGCCGTGACTGGCTCACCCCATGAAGTGCTGCATGACGAAGCGGTGATGGCGGGTGCGCGCGGCGTGGTGGACAAACGCGACGTCGATTCCGCCTCTACCCTGCTCAAGGCAATAGAAAAAGTGCACCAGGGCGAGATTTGGATTGACCGAAACGCCACCAGCCGCATTTTTCTGGAGCTGGCGCGAAGAAAATCTGCGCTGGTTCAACACAACCCTGAGACGCAAAAAATCGCCCGCCTGACGCGGCGCGAACTACAGGCCCTGACCATGCTGGCCAGCGACCCAGGCAGCTCCAGCAAAAAGGTAGCGGAAAAACTTTTCATCAGCGAGCACACGCTGCGCAACCATGTGACCTCGATCTACAGCAAGCTGGACCTGACAAACCGGGTCGACCTGTACGCCTTTGCCCAGCGCAACGGCATCAAGTAACGCTGTCTTTCAGGCGCGTGGCCGAAAGGCCTTGAGCTGTTCTTCGGTCATGGCGTCAAGCACTTCGCAGGCGTAGTCATAACCCTGCCGCGTGATGCTGTCAAAGCGCTGCCACTGCAACATGCCAACCCGTTCCAGCGGCGGGCAGAAGTACAGGTCGGTCAAACGGCGCGATTCGCCCTGACGCGAGCTGCTGTACATGATGTTGACGTTGAGCAGATAGGCCATGAACGACGGCAGCTTGTAACGGCGTTGCTGACGCGGGCGCAGGCGGTCGCGCAACAGCGCCCAGGTGCCGGGCACCTCATCAAACGTCACGGGTTTAGGCTTGCGACTGCCCAGGTCGATGCCGATGACCTTGCCCACACCGCGCCGCTGGCGCATGACGCTGACCGGAAAATTGTTGAAAGTGCCGCCGTCAAACAACAGGTCACCCGCCAATGGCACTGGCGGAAAGGCACCCGGGATGGCGGTGCTGGCCAGAATCGACTGGGCCAACGGCCCCTGGCTGATGACCTGCTCGCGGGCCTGGGTGTAGTTGCTGGCCACACAAAAGTAGTTTTTCCAAGTGTCTTCGATGTCTGCCGCGTGGCCAAAAATAGCTTGC